>JBDSYI010000516.1:0-8531 GCA_039925745.1 Casimicrobium sp.
ATGTAAACGCCGACACCTTGTGCAAGCGCCAGGCTCACCATCACGAGGAGAATATTGTCCAGCTCACTCGAGCTGCCCGCCGAAAAGCCGCGGTCGATCACTCGCTTCAAGCCCTCACCGATCGCAAGCACCGATGCGGCGGCCAGCGCCAACCCGAACATCGCAAACGCGATACGCCGCCAGTACGGGCGAACAAAGGGCCACATAAATTGGATTACAGCAAAGCGAGTGATCGACCGCGGCTTTTCGGCGGGCAGCTCGAGTGAGCTGGACAATATTCTCCTCGTGATGGTGAGCCTGGCGCTTGCACAAGGTGTCGGCGTTTACATCCGCTTCTCGAATATTTCGTGGGTCAACAACCGCGTGGTCAACAATATTCGGCAGCGTGTGTATTCCCACCTGCTTACGCTCGCGCCAGCCTTTTTTGAACGTGAACGTGTTGGCGATGTGCTCTCGCGCTTGTCGAACGACACACAAGTGCTGGAAGGCGTGGTGACCAATGCATTTTCGTGGGCGCTGCGCAATTTGGTCATGGTGGCGGGCGGTCTGGTGATGCTTGCGATCACCGCGCCCAAGCTCCTTGTGTATGTGCTGATCGGCGTGCCGATTGTGATTGCGCCCGTCGTTTTTCTGGGACGCAAGGTACAAAAACTTGCCAAGGTGAGTCAGGATCGGCTGGCCGACTCGATGGCGCGTGCCGATGAGACGATCCACGCGGTGCGAACTGTTCAGGCTTACGCGCGAGAAAGCTTCGAGCAAAAGCGCTTCTCGGATCGCATTAATTCGCTGTTTGACAATGCCGTGCTTCGCGAGCGCACCAGCGCCACGTTATCTTCCATTGTGATCGTGCTCGCATTCACCTGCGTGTCGGTCATTCTCTGGGCGGGTGGTCACGATGTGCTCGCAGGCAAGATGTCGGCCGGTGAATTGTCGGCGTTTATGTTTTATGCGGTGATGGTGGCGGGCTCGGTTGGCGCGATTGCCGAAGTGTTCGGACAGTTGAAACGCGCCACCGGAGCCAGCGAGCGCATCCGCGAGCTACTCGCGACAAACACCGAAATCGCGGCGCCCTCGCACCCCGTTGCGCTGCCAACGGCGCGCGGAGAAATCGCGTTTGATCACGTGACCTTTAGCTATCCAACACGTCCGGATTCCAAAGCGTTGACAGACTTCTCGCTCGTCGTAAAACCGGGTGAAGTCGTGGCGCTGGTAGGACCGAGTGGCGCTGGCAAGAGCACTGTATTTCAGCTGCTTCTGCGCTTCTACGATCCAAAGCAGGGCACAGTTCGCGTCGATGGCGTTGATGTCAAATCCGCGGCACTCAGCGCGTTACGTGAACGCTTCGCGCTGGTGTCGCAGGAGCCCGTGATTTTCTCGGGTAGCGTGGCTGAAAACGTGCGTTACGGCAACCTGAACGCGACCGATGCCGATGTCCGTGCCGCTTGCGACGCTGCGCACGTGACCGAATTCGCGACTGCATTGCCAAACGGTCTGGAAACCGAGCTCGGTGAGCGCGGCGTGCGACTCTCAGGCGGGCAGCGTCAACGTGTTGCTATCGCGCGTGCCATTCTTGCGGATCGACCGGTGCTTTTGCTGGACGAAGCAACCAGCTCTCTCGACACCGAAAGCGAAGTGCTTGTAACTGACGCCATCGAACGGCTTGCCAGAAAGCACACGACCCTCATCATCGCGCATCGGCTGTCAACCGTACAAAGTGCTGACCGGATCATCGTGATTGACGACGGCCGTGTGGTAGCGCAGGGCACACATGCCGAACTAATGGTGGCATCGCCCTTGTACAGCAGGCTTGCGTCGCTGCAATTGAAGGCTTGATCGACCCATTTGAAGGGGTGGCGTGAGTCACTAGAGGCGTTGCAGTGACGTACCGTGGCGGTTACAGCGGCGCCGACGACGGCGACGTACGCGCGCGCCGCCATACGCGCGACATCAATTCATGGTAAGTTACGTCTCCAAAGTGCGACGACGATGGCAATTGCGCGCTTTGAGGAGGAACGATTCCATGTCCCTAGCGATTTTGGCCCTTGATTCCGGAGGCCAGCCGAAAGGCTGGATGACACCCGAAAATGCGGTGTCGCAGTATGCGCGCGGCGGCGTCGTCTGGTCACTTGGACACGTGATTCTCACCTTCCGGGGCGGTATTCAGCGTTGCAGTGGCGAGCGCAGCGTGATCGAGGTTTCGTCCATCATTGCCTGCGAGGGTGAACACAAACACAGCACCTGGAGCCCTGTTTCCGCGCTGCCCGGGCGTGACAATCGACTGCTTTTTTCACGTGATCGCCAGCTCTGCGCGTATTGCGGGGATGAGTTTCCTGAGTCGATACTGACGCGCGATCACATCATCCCGCGCTCGCAGAACGGCGACGATACATGGGAGAACTGCGTTACAGCTTGCCGCAGTTGCAATCTAAACAAAGCGGGCCGAACACCGGAGCAGGCAGGCCTTCGTTTGCTCTACGTGCCGTATCGCCCGGTTAAAAGTGAGAAGATGATTCTCGCCAATCGCCACATCCTAGCGGACCAGATGGAATATCTGCAAGCGCTGGCCAAATCGCATAAAAAGCAGATGCGTACGGCCTAGTGTTTTAGTGGAAGAACAAATAAGCCACAAACACCGCTGCAATCACGCCTGCAATATCGGCGATTAGCCCGTAAGTCACCGCGTAGCGCGTCCGGGTGATGCCAACCGCGCCGAAGTACAGGGCGATGACGTAGAAAGTGGTGTCGGTGGCGCCTTGCATAATGCTCACCAACCGCCCGACAAACGAGTCCACACCGTAGGTTTTCATCGCGTCGATCATCATCGCGCGTGCGCCGCTGCCGCTCACCGGCTTCATAAGTGCAGTGGGCAACGCGGGCGTGAAATCGGTGTTGAATCCCATTTGCGAAAACACCCAGGTGAAACCTTGCACAATGAAGCCGAGCACGCCTGATTGCCGCAGCACGGCGATGGCGACCAGCATTCCTACGAGGTACGGAATGATGATGAGCGAGGTCTGAATACCGCTCTTAGCGCCTTCGATGAAAGCCTCGTAGACGTTTACGCGTTTGCGCAACGCTGCCACGATAAAGATCACAATGATCGACAACAGAATCAGATTGCTGGCAATTTTTGAAATCGACTGAATTTCGTCCTTGGTCAAATACACGCTGAAATACCAGACGATGCCCACCAGCATGCTGGTAACGCCAGCCATCCAGCCAAAAATCACTTTGTCGAACAGGTTGATGCGTTGCTTGAGCGACACCGTAATCAACGCAACGAGTGTGGCGACGTACGTCGCGATTAGCGTCGGGATGAAAATATCTGACGGATCCTTCGCTCCAAGCACCGCGCGTTGCGCCATGATCGACAACGGAATCAGCGTGAGGCCTGAGGTTTGCAGCACCAGAAACATGATCTGGGCGTTACTCGCGGTGTCCTTTTGCGGATTCAACTCGTGCAAACTTGCCATCGCCTTCAAACCAAACGGCGTCGCGGCGTTATCTAGTCCCAAAAAATTCGCTGAAAAATTCATCACCATGTGGCCCGTTGCCGGATGATCTTTCGGCACTTCAGGAAAGATGCGCGAGAAGAACGGCGCTATCAGTTTGGCGATGAAATCGATGGCGCCTGCCTTTTCACCAATCGCCAGAATACCCAGCCACAGCGTCATCACGCCGGCGAGTGGCAGCGCGATCTCCATCACGGCGACGCGGGCCGAATCGAACGTGCCGTCGATGATGCGTTTGAAGACTTCGCCGTCGCCGAGAAAAATCCACTGCGCCATCGCAGCGAGAAAACCAACGATAAAAAATCCGGACCAGAGATAGGTGAGTGCCATGGCGCAATGATAGGTGGCTTGATCAGGCGCACGGAAGGGTACGGTTCAACTTTGCCGCCGCAGCAAAAGCAACGAGCGTGCGCAGTCGACACGGGGCGTGGCTGCGCTATCCTTGCTGGAATCTCTTTACTCACGCGCTTTGCCGAAGGCGCACGCAATGCATGAACCGTGTCTTTTTACTGTTTGCTAGCGCTTCACTTGTCCTTTTGATGGCGGGTTGCGCGAGCTGGCAGCGCGATAATCCCTCCGTGAAAATTGACACGACGTACACAGCGATTAGTCAGGACAGCCGCGCCCAGTTTTTGATTCTGCATTTCACGAATGAGAACTTTGAGCGCTCGCTGAAAGTGCTCACGCAAGGCCCCGTGAGCAGCCATTATCTGGTCGACGTCAACCCGCCGACGGTGTACCGGCTAGTCGATGAATCGCGTCGCGCCTATCACGCGGGTCTCAGCCGATGGGGCAACGCGGCGGCTTTGAATGCCGCTTCTATCGGGATCGAGATCGTCAATATGGGTAATCAGAAGACAGCGGACGGCACGATCTGGTTTGACTTCCCGGATGCGCAGATGGATGCCGTCATGGCGCTGGTGAAAGACATCGTCAAGCGCCACGAAATTCGCGCTGATCACATTCTTGGCCACAGCGATATTGCCCCAGGCCGCAAGGTCGATCCGGGGCCACGATTCCCGTGGAAACGCTTTGCTGATGAAGGTCTAATCCCTTGGCCCGACTCGACGTATGTGGCGTCAAAGTTGCCGGAATACACCGCGCAGCTGCCCGACATCACGTGGTTTCAGCAGAAGCTCGCCAAGTACGGTTATGGCACGCCGCAAACCGGTCAGATGGACAAGGGCACGCACGATGTGCTCGAAGCATTTCAATTGCGCTTTCGTCAGAGCAATTTTGATGGCCAGCCTGATGCTGAAACTGCGGCTATTCTCGACGCATTGACGCGGCCTGAAGCGATGGTGAAATAGTGTGGCGGTCAATACAACCTCAGGTCGCCGTGATATGTGCGGCGCTTGCGCTGACGTTGACGGCGTGTACTAACGCACCCGTCACGCAAACGATGTCGCCACCACCACCTGCGCCAGCATCACCATCATCATTGTCGCTGCCCGCTGATCGCGTCACCGCTCTGGATGCCGAACTCACCGCAGTTTTGAATGATCCTGAGCGCCGGCTTGCCAGCCTGTCGGTGCTGGCAATCAAACATGGCGAAGTGATTTATCAGAACCAGTTTGGAAATCGCCACATCGACAGCGCACGACCAACTGCAAATGTCCCGGCCAACGCGGATACGTTGTATCGCATCGCCTCGATCTCAAAACTGGTGACGACGATCGGCGTCATGCGATTAGTGGAAGCGGGCACCTTGTCGCTCGATGCTGACGTGAGTCTGTATCTAGGCTGGTCGCTGCGTAATCCGCATTTTCCGGACGCACCCATCACGCTGCGGCAATTGCTCTCACACACCTCCTCATTGCGGGATGACGGGGGCTATTACTGGGAATACACCACGGCGCTCAAAGACGTGCTCACACCTGGCGGCCGTTTGTACGGCAAGGGCGCGATGTGGGCGACCAACGCGGGCCCAGGCCAATATTTTCAGTATGCCAATTTGCCCTGGGGCGTCATCGGCACCGTCATGGAACGGGCGACAGGTGAGCGCTTTGATCGGCTGATGCAAAGACTGGTGTTGACGCCGCTCAACCTGCATGGCGGTTTTCATCCTGCCGACTTTTCTGCGGCCGATTTGGCGAATACGGCCACGCTCTATCGCAAGCGCAAAGAAATGAATGGCCGCGAAATCTGGGATCCATCGCCTGCGACTGGCGCGTGGATTGCGCAAGTCGATGATTACCAGACTGAAGTGCCCCTGCCGCGAGCCAAGACGGATTACGTGATTGGCAGCAACGGCACGGTGTTTGGGCCGCAAGGCGCATGCCGGCTGTCTGCGGCCGGGCTGGCGAAACTAATGCGGCTTTTGATGCGCAACGGCCAGGTCGACGGCGTGCGCCTGCTTGAGCCGGAGTCGGTAACGCAGATACTTTCAACTCAGTGGCGGTTTAACACGGCAAATCCCAATGGCGGCACCAGCGAATTTGGCAATGCGCATCAGCTCCTCAATGAGTGGGGCCTGGGCAACCAGCACTTTCTTGATGTCAGCGGCCCACAGCGCGGAGATCGTTTGGTGGAGGGTGGTGGTTTCACGGGCGTCGGACACCTCGGTGATGCCTGGGGCCTGACCGCGGCATTCGTGTTTGATCCGAAAACCAATGACGGCGTGATTTTTCTGGTCGGCGGCGTTGGCGCTAACCCTGAGAATGCGCGCGGTAACTATTCCGCGTTCTACCGTTATGAGGAGCGCATCCTCACGGCGCTCATTCGGCGAGCGCTCTCCCGCTAACAGCTTTTTCTTGAAATGGCGTTTGCACCGGGGCTAAACCATAAAATCGACGTAAGTCGATAATCGCACTATATCGCACTTAGCCCCGATAAAATGGTGCTTTCACGAAAAAGCTGATGCTCGCTGGTCGTCGAAATCATGCCCGCAGCGCAATTGCGGATTCCAGTAAGGTTAACGACTTTGCATCTGCGTCAAACCTTCCGCGCACGCCAATCGGCAGCACCCATTGCGACGCGATGTGACCGAACGACAGGCCGTATGTACTTGGGATGAGTCGCGCCGCAAAATGGTCATCGAGCGCTTGCGTGAGTGTCAGCGATTCTTCGCCATGCGCTGAGTCGCCTTTGACAAACACCCCCAACATTGCGCCCGCGGCGTTGTCGAGCACGCCGCTTTGCGCGAGCTGCGTGAGCATGCGCTCCACGCGATACGGTGCCTCGCTGATTTCTTCGAGAAACAGCAGCGATGGTTTGACGTCCGGCAAATAAGGCGTACCCACCAGCGATGACAGCACTGATAAGTTACCGCCCATTAACGTGCCTTCGGTGCTGCCACTGTGCAGCACGCGTTGAACGAAAGTCGGCTCGGTAGCTGCGCGCTTCGCGTGCTCGTCGGCAGTCGTCATAACGTACGGCGTACGTCCTTCGATCAACACCGCCTCAAGATTAGCCACCGTGAACGGCGTGAAACCCGAAGAGCCAACAGGCCCGTGAAACGTCACCAACCCCGTCTTTGCGTAAATCGCAAGCAAGAGCGAGGTCAAATCGGAATAGCCGATGACGATTTTTGGGTTGCGAGCGATGAGGCCATAGTCAATGTAGGGCAGTAGTTGCGCCGTGCCCGAGCCACCACGCGCCGACCACAGCGCGCGGACTTTGCGATTTGCAAACAACGTGTGCAGATCGGTCAGCCGTTGCCCAATCGTGCCCGCCGTGTTGCCACGCGAGGCGCGAATATGCGCCGACTGCATGACACGAAATCCGAACTTTTCCAGGTTCACCGTAGAGCGCTGAATGAGCGCGTCGTCAGCAAATCCACTCGGGTTAAACAGCGCGACGAGATCGCCGCGTTTAAGCGCTGGCGGCTTGATTGTTTTTCGACGAACGCTGCGCAGTCGTGTATTCGTGAACGTATTCGCGAGCAGAACCGTGGGCGCAAGCGTGGAGGCGGCGAGCGCCGCGATGAACGCACCAGCGCGCCTGCGCTTCAGGTCAGTCGTGTCGTCAGTCATGTCGGTTGAGTAAGAGGTTCTAAGTACAGTCGCCAGAAAAAAATCAGGGGACTCGCGTCCCCTGAAGTATGTATCGTCCATCGCGACTTGCGCCGCGAGGCCAAACTAAGGCTTACTTGAACGCGTACGTCAAGCCAGCCCAGTATGAACGACCACGCGGGTCGGCGATGCGAGGTTCCCACGAGCTACCGGCACCCGTGTTGCCGTCGTAAGCAGCACTGAACGGTGGATCGGTGTTCAGGATGTTTTTGATACCAACCGTAATGCCAAGATTTTTGATACCGCTATAACTGGCGCTCACGTTGTACAGGGTGTAGGCCTTCACGTTCTGCTGCAAATCTGGCGGAATGATCGTGCCGTTCGCAACACCTGGCAGCTGCGCGTCTTTGTAGCCAGAGCTATAAAGCTGCGTGAGCGTGCCGCTCCATGGGCCTTGCATATAGGTGAACGATGCAGCGTGTTTCCAGCGCAGGGCGATGTCGCTACCCAGCGTGTAACGGCCCACTTCATTACTGCCAAACGCAGAGGTGGAGAGCAGTCTTGATTTGCGTTCGATCAGATACGTACCGTCGACAGACGCCAGAAACTTGCCGGCTCCAAGGCTACCGTTGGCACGGGCACCCACTTCAATACCTTTAGTGACCGTCTGACCCGCGTTGAACCAACGGTTATCGATCGCTGTGAGCGCGCCCGAGGCATCCCGGATAAACGCTTCGGGAAACAGGCCCGAATTGTTGATCAGAGTAGAGAGCGAGAGCGCCTGAATGGTGCCTTCACGACGAATTTCCCAATAGTCGACATTACCGCTGAGCCACGTTGTTGGCGCAAGGACCACGCCTAATGTGCCCTGCTTGGTTGTCTCAGGTCCGAGCGTTAGTTTTCCGCCGGTCAGGATATTCGGCGTAATCAACGTGCATCCAGGAGCCGTGCTGACGATACCTGACGGACATTTGGCTGGATCAACCAGATCTTTGCCGGAGTACGGCGACTCGGTGGTTCCGAAGAACATCTGGCTGAATGTCGGAACGCGGAAGCCCGTGTTGTA
>JBDSYI010000517.1:0-8601 GCA_039925745.1 Casimicrobium sp.
ATGGTGCAACGCGGTTTAGATGGAGTCCAATCATGAAAATTATCGATCTTCGTAGTGACACGGTCACTCGTCCTACCCCCGGCATGATCGCCGCCATGAGCGCCGCGCCAGTGGGCGACGACGTATGGGGCGACGATCCAACCGTCAACCGGTTGCAATCGATGACCGCCGAGATGACGGGCAAAGAGGCCGCGCTGTTTTTTCCATCCGGCACGCAGAGCAATCTCGCTGGATTGATGTCGCACTGTGAACGTGGCGACGAATACATCGTTGGACAGATGGCGCACACCTATCGCTGGGAGGGCGGCGGCGCCGCCGTGCTCGGCAGCATTCAACCGCAACCGCTTGAGCAAGAGGCGGACGGCACCATGCCGCTGGCGAAAATTGCAGCGGCAATCAAACCTTTCGGTCCGGGGCTCGGAACGCACTTCGCACGCACCAAGTTGCTGGCGCTGGAGAACACCTGGGGCGGTCGCGTGCTGCCGCAGAGCTACGTGCGCGATGCGGCGACACTTGCGCGTAGCAAGGGTTTGAACGTTCACCTTGACGGCGCGCGTGCGTTCAACGCGGCAGTGGCGAGTGAAACCACGATTGCCGAAATCCTTGCACCGTTTGATTCGGCCTCGCTGTGCATTTCAAAAGGCCTCGGTGCGCCCGCCGGTGCGCTGCTCGTCGGTGACCGTGCGTTCATCGAGCGCGCGCACCGCTGGAGAAAAATGCTCGGCGGCGGTATGCGGCAGTCGGGCTATCTTGCTGCAGCCTGCATCTACGCCTTTGAGAACAACGTTGAGCGTTTGCGAGACGATCATGCGAATGCAGCTGCACTCGCCGCCGGCTTGGGCGAGATCGCGGAAATCACCGTGTTTGCGCAGGCGACGAATGTGGTGTTTCTGAATATTCCCGAGGCGCACGCCAAACCACTCGAAGACTTCGTGAAAACGCGCGGCATGTTGATGCAGGGCGCCTACGCGGCGCGGCTGGTCACGCATCTCGACGTATCGCATGACGACGTGAAAAACTTTGTCACCGCAGTAAAAGATTACTTCGCGCGAGCGGCCAAATGATTCTGTTGATCGACAACTACGACAGCTTTACCTACAACCTCGCGCAATATTTCGGCGAGCTGGGTCAGGAAGTTGAAGTGGTTCGCAACGACGCGATTGATCTGGCGGGCATTGCCGCTAAAAAGCCGGAACGCATCGTCATATCACCCGGCCCCTGCACGCCGAACGAAGCGGGTGTTTCGGTGCCACTGATCAAAGAATTTGCAGGAAAACTGCCGATTCTCGGCGTGTGCCTCGGCCACCAAAGCATCGGTGCCGCGTTTGGCGGCAACATCGTTCGCGCGCAACGCGTGATGCACGGCAAAACCTCTTCTGTCACCCACAACCGGCAAGATTGCTTCGCCAACATTCCAACACCGTACACCGTGGTGCGCTATCACTCGCTCGTGATTGAGCGGTCGACGCTTCCGGCGGAGCTGTCGATTACGGCCGAGTCAGACGATGGCGAGATCATGGGCGTACGCCACAAAACGCTGCCGGTGTGGGGCGTACAGTTTCATCCTGAGTCGATCATGACCGAGTATGGCCATGATCTTTTGAAAAACTTTTTGTCCCTATAAATTTCTGTCATGTTGAGCGCAGCGAATCATCAGCCTGCCAACAATTTCGCTCCGTCAAAGCAAAGTTGTTTCGCGCCTGATCCTTCGCGCCGCTCAGGATGACACGCTAAAGCGAAAAAACTCATCATGCCAATATCCATTTCAGAAGCGATCCAGCGCACCGTCGATCACCGCGAGATTTTTGAGGACGAAATGTTGTTCTTGATGCGCAAACTCATGAACGGTGAATTCACGTCTGCTCAGTCTGCCGCATTTTTGCTCGGTTTGCGCGTCAAAAAGGAAACCATCGGTGAGATCGCCGCCGCCGCAATGGTGATGCGCGAGCTGTCCACCAAGGTGCCAATTCATGGCGAACCGAACCTGATCGATATCGTGGGCACGGGTGGCGATTTGTCGCACACCTTCAATATTTCTACGGCTTCGATGTTCGTCGCCGCCGCTGCTGGTGCCAAAGTCGCAAAGCACGGCAATCGCGGCGTGTCATCAAAGAGTGGCGCAGCCGACGTGCTGGAGGCGCTTGGCGTCAACATCATGCTGACCTCCGATCAGATCGCTCAGTGCATCGTGGCAACGGGGATCGGCTTTATGTTCGCGCCGAATCATCATCTCGCGATGAAAGCGGTTGCGCCGATTCGCCGTGAGCTCGGCGTTAAAACCATATTCAACATTCTCGGCCCGTTGACCAATCCGGCCAGCGCCCCGAACACGATGATGGGTGTGTTCCACGCCGATCTCGTTGGCATTCAGGCGCGTGTGATGCAGCGACTCGGCGCACAGCACGTCATGGTTGTACATGGGCGCGATTCGCTGGACGAGATTTCGCTGGGCGCGGGAACGCTTGTTGGTGAATTGAAAGACGGCAAGATCACTGAATACGAAATTCATCCCGAGGACTTCGGCTTCACCATGAGCGCTACGCGTAACCTGCGCGTTGAGACGCCGGAGCAGTCGAAAGCGATGCTGCTGTCGGCACTTGATGGTGCGCCGACGCCTGCCCGAAACGTGGTGCTGCTCAATGCTGGCGCGGCGTTGTACACCGCGAATTTGGCGCCCACATTACGCGATGGAATTGCGCTGGCGCTAACTGCGATTGAGAGCGGTGCGGCGCGCAAAAAGGTTGATGAATTTGCGGCGTTTACGCAGTCCTTCAGAACCAAACCGTTTGTTGCATGAGCGACATCCTCAACAAAATCATCGCAACCAAGCACGACGAAATTGCTGCGTTGATGCGGGAGAAGCCGCTGTCGGCGGTGCGCGCAGAGGCTGAAACTCGCCGAGACATTCGCGACTTCGCAGCCGCAATTGAGGCGAAGCTCGTAGCGGGCCGAAGCGCGGTGATCGCCGAAGTAAAGAAAGCGAGCCCAAGCAAAGGCGTTCTTCGTGAAAACTTCGTGCCTGCTGAAATCGCTAAAAGCTACGAAGCGGGTGGCGCCGCGTGCCTTTCCGTCTTGACTGATGCGCCCTATTTTCAGGGCTCCGTAGCCTACTTGCAGGCTGCACGCGCCGCGTGCCATTTGCCCGTCATTCGCAAGGATTTCATCGTAGACGCGTATCAGGTCTACGAGGCACGTGCGATGGGCGCGGACTGCATTTTGTTGATCGTCGGTGCCCTTGAATTGCATCAGATGCAGGCGCTGGAAATGCTCGCGCATGAGCTTGGCATGGCGGTGCTCGTCGAGTCACACGATGCCGCTGAACTTGACGCGGCGCTCACCTTGAAGACATCGTTGATCGGCATTAACAACCGTGATTTGCGCACCTTCAACGTATCGCTTTCCACGACCACCGATCTACTAGCAAAGATTCCAGCAGGCAAGCGGGTGATCACCGAAAGTGGCATCCTCACGCGCGCGGACGTCGGACACATGCGCTCACATGATGTGCATGCTTATCTGGTGGGGGAAGCCTTCATGCGCGCGCCCGATCCAGGCGCGGCGCTCGCGACGCTATTTGCGTAGCCGAATCGGCGCGAATTTCCGCGCGCGGAATACGTAGGCCGCAGCTGTCGCCAGCAACAGTGCGAGTGCAGCAAGCCACAGAGGCGCCAGCGTTGGCACCACCAGTGGGTTTGCCGCCGGCGTGATGGTGACCGGAGGCACCTCAGCGGTGACCGTGCGCGCAACTGCAAGGCTTTCGAAGCCACCAATGACCTTGCCCGCGAGCGTCACAGTATTGATGTTGGTAATTGCCAGCGACGTCGTGTTGATCGCGAACACCTGACCGGGATCGTCGTTACTGACCCCCCAGACCAGCCCGGTAGTCAGATCGCCATCGAGCCCGGAGTCGAGCGGCGCAACGCCGACTGTACCTAGCAGCGTAGCGGTACCGTTGGTGATATTGATGCAATAGAACTTGCCACGATCGGTGTTGCCGCCCAAGCCGTAAATACCGGACGTACAGGCCGCTGTTGGCGACACGCCGGCCAAGCCTGAAATCGCCGGGCCGGTGTTGCCGAGTGCGACGGTCGCCGCGGTTGCCGGGTCGACGCGGTAGATCACAGCGTTGACGGCGAGATACAAAACGCCGGCCGACGAGAACGCGAGACCTGCGTTCGACTGCACTTGCGGTAGTCCAGTCAAAAGCCCAACGGCTACGCATGCGCCGGTCGTAGCGGAACATTTAACGAGCTGCGCGGTGGACGGGTTTACGCCGTAAATTTCGCCCGCTGCATTGATCGCGAGCCCCTCAATCTTGCTGAAGCCAGTCGCGCCAAGTTCGGTGGCGACGCCGGTCGCCATGTCGAGGCTGTAGAGCTTGCGATCCACGTCACTGCGCACCGAATAGCCAGTGGGCGAGGAAAACGCGGAAGACGCCAACCCAATCGCGGCAACGAAACTCGCCCCGCGTAAAAACGCCCGTAGAATCAAAATCAACCTGATATCGTGTTATTTACAAAATTGTGACACTTCTCAACACCCTCCGCAAGTCAAACGCACCGCGATGAGCGAGCGCTTACATTCGTCGTACTCTCTTTCTGTCGTCATCCAGAGACAATTTGCTGGACTCGAGTGACCCTATTGAAGACTCGCTGCACGACATCAACTTTCTGCTAAACGTTCGCATTCTCGGGGATTAGATCTCCATATCTTCAAAAGTCGACATTGGCTATAATTGCGTGCAGCCCCTATCTATTGGTTCATCAAGCTCAAAGCTGATACAAGAAACAGGAACCGACGTCGCTAGATCCAGCAAAAGTAAGTACACGCTCTTGCTGCTCACATTAGCGGCTGTGACGCTGCCTTTGATGTGGGCGCATCAGGCACCCCCGCTACCGGCTTTTTACAGCCAGTGGTTGGCAAGCCTACTTTGGTCACTGGTATCGATCTGCGCCAGCTACGTTGCGGTCACGGCGTCAGACCGTGCGTTGCGCGGCGGCAACAGTTTGGCGACCGCGAACAGTGCGCAACTGAGCTTGTTGCTGCTTTGGGTATTGCTGATCGGCAGCCTTTTGACGCATGTTGGCCTGTCGTGGACGCCTTCGTTCATCGCGTTACCGACGCTGTTTAGTCTCGTGCTCGCGGCAGCCCTGTGTACTGCCGTTGTGCAAATCAGTCGCTGCTGTAACCGCGAATTCATGCGTCGGTGGTTGAGCGTATTACTGCTCGGCGTATTGATCGCGGCACTCTACAACACGGCCGTAGCGCTCATCCAGACTGTCGCGCCGAACTGGACCAACGAGAACTGGATCGCGAGCATCAGCGCTGATACCGCACGCTACGGGGCCGAGCGCGCGGGTGGCAATTTGCGGCAGCCAAATCAATTGGCCACACTCATGATCTGGGGTTTGCTGGCAGCGACGTATTTGTTGCGGCGCTCGCCATGGCTGTGGGGCGTGGCGTGTTTGCCATTGCTGCTGGCGTTATTCGCCACCGGCTCGCGCGTTGGCGTGCTGAGCCTCGCGCTCATTGTTGGCGTGGCGCTCGTACGGTCGCGACGAGCGCGCAGCTGGCAGAAGAAGGCTTGGCTGATGGCGGGTCTGACTGCGCTGGTGCTGGCATGGTTCGCCGCCAGTGCATTCACGCGCGACACAGCGGAGTCCGCGCTTTCACAGCGGCTTGCGTTGTGGCGTGACGTGTGGACGATCGTCGAGCACTCGCCCTGGTTCGGCGTCGGCTGGGGGCAACTCAATTTTGCGTGGACGCTGACACCGCTGCCGGCGCGCGCGCCCGATGTGTTCGATCACGCGCATTCGCTACCGCTGCATCTGGCGGCCGAATTGGGATTACCGCTAGCGACGTGCGTTATGGCGCTGCTTGGACTCACGCTGTGGTTTTCGCGACGGGCGGGTCGCACGCGCGAAGGCGCGACGGCACAGTTGATGCTGGCGACCATTCTGCTGCACAGTCTGTTTGAGTATCCGCTGTGGTTCGCATATTTCTTGTTGCCCTCGGCATTTTTGTTGGCTTGGCTGGTCGCCGCCGGCAACGACTCATCACCCAATCAAAAACGTGAGGTGCGCCTCAGGCCTGCGCTGCCCATTGCCACGTCACTGGTCGCAGCGACATGCATCGCCGCAGCACTCTACGCGTGGAATGAATACGAAAAAATCAGTTCAATTTACCAGCAGGCCGCACGTTCCAGCGCACTCAGCAATGCCGCAGCAGAGGCGCGTAAGAGTCGGTTGTACGGTCAATTTGGCGATTACGCAGCGATCATGATCGCAGGCAGCAGCGCCCCACTTGCGTGGTTTGCACGACCGATTCGGCAAGTACTGGACGAGCGACTGTTGACCGCTTACGCGAAAGCATTGTCGCGCGCTGGTGAGACGGATAAAGCCGCGTTTATCGTCGCGCGTGCGCGCGAATTTCCGCCTCAACCAGTATTCGCGGATCTGCCCGTTATTGCGCCTTCGGGCACCGCTTCAGCGCCGCTCGGGCCGCACGATTTCAGGCGTTAGGGCCGCTTCGTAAACAACAAATCGCGCACTTCATGTCCCAGCTTTAATCCGCGTCGCTCGAACTTGGTTTCGGGACGCCACGACGGGCGTGGCGCGTAGGTGGCGCTGGTGTTGTTTAGCAATGGCTCAGCGGACAGGACCTCAAGCATATGCTCGGCATAAGGCACCCAATCGGTCGCCAGATGCAGATACCCATCGGGCGCCAGGCGTGATGCGAGCAGCGAAACCAGCGGCGGCTGCACCAGACGGCGTTTGTTGTGGCGCGCCTTGTGCCAGGGGTCAGGAAAATAGATGTGGATGCCCGCCAACGATCCCGGCGCAATCATATGATTGATCACTTCTACGGCATCGTGCTGAATCACTTTGACGTTCACAAGCGACTGATCGTCGAGCAAATTGCACAAGCTGCCGACGCCCGGCGGATGGACCTCCACCGCGAGATAATTCGTGTCTGAGTGCGCTGCAGCGATCTCGGCGGTCGTGGCGCCCATGCCAAAACCAATTTCGAGGATGGTGCGAGCCTCGCGCGAGAAGGCCTTCACAAAATCGAGCATCGCAGGCGCGTACGCTATCCCGTATCGGGACATGCCCTCGGTCAGCCCGCGCTCCTGTTTTGGCGACATGCGACCGGCGCGAACCACGAAACTGCGGATGGGGCGATGCTTTGTCGTTTCAGTCGCCTCCCCTTCGCCAGGGTTCAAGGGCTCGTTCACGGAAGCAATACCGTCCAGCGAGGATCGTTCATGTCGAGATTCATCGACGCGTTCTTGCCGTCCTCGGTGTAATCGATCACCAGGCGACGCGGCGAACCCCAGCTGACGCCGGCGTCGGACCACGTTGTGCGCGGTGTAAACACGCGTTCACGCGAGGGGCCGCGACGCTCGAAGCGCCAGACAGAAAGCCGATTTTCACATTCGTCTTTGCAAAAATCAGCCGTCACAAAAAAACGGCCGTCACTATTAAAAAGCGGCTCATTGGGTAATTCGGTGGTGCTGGTTGTCGCACGATGCACGAGCACAAAATCCAGTTTGTCCGCACGTGCGCGGTAGAGCACGACTGAGTCTGACGGCGCGTTGTAGGCGAAAAAACTCACGTTCGGCCCAGCTTCGCCCGGCTTGTCTTCAAATAAGAATGGCGGTTCGCCCGGCATCGTCACTGCTAACAAATTGCCATCGCGTTTGACGATGGCACCGGCGGTTTTGATTTGCTCGGCCTCGATCTTTTTGCCGCAATCGGCCGGGTCAGCGGTGTTGGTGCAGAGTTTGGCGAACTGCGCAGCGCTGGGGGCGGCAATAGTGGCCGTGGCGGCTATCGGCTGTGCCACGGAAGCGGTGGCGCCAAGCAGCACGAACGAAACGAGAGAGGCAATGTGATGTCGCATCCCGCAATTTTCGCATCACAGGCACCGCGTTGAATTCGCGTGGGGCGAAACGCTTGCGGCTCCGCCCAGCCTATGGCGCTAGCCCAACACTTTCGCGATCTGTGCTTTCAACGCCCCATCGAGCATCGCGATCGATTCATTCAGGTGCGCACGCAACTGAATATCGTTACCCGGCCGCGACGCGACTTTGCGAAGTGACGCGAGCAATTCTGTCGCATATTCACGCTGCAAGCTGCGTGCATCGGCTGGCGCACGTGGGCTTGGGCGAGCGACCGCTTCAGTCAGCAAACGCACATGCTCGCGTTGAAGATTGCGACGCATCAGGTTGATTGGTGCGCCTGTGCCGAGCTCACTCCAAATCGCCTTTTGCAAGGTGCTGTAAAGCTCGGGCAGACCAAGCGCTTTGCTGCCATCGATCATTTTTTCCGGCGCGACCAGGACGCGCGCGGCAACGCTGTCGCGCATCAGCTGCTTGAGCGCAGACTTTTGAATAGCGAACACCCGTCCAGCCACCGACGAATCAATCGAACCCACAACTGGAACACCGATATCGTCGTCGGACACCTGATCCCAACGCGCATCAAAATCCGGCGTCAGTTTGCCGAGAAATTCCGGCTTGAATTTGAACGAATCCACGGTGAAAAGATTGCGCGTCAAGAGATCAAGCGCGCGGCGCTGTTTGACGGCGTCGGTCGGTGT
>JBDSYI010000518.1:0-7702 GCA_039925745.1 Casimicrobium sp.
GGCCGACTCAGTCGGCGAGGACGGGGCCAGCATGGCGCCTACTTCCTCGGCAGTGAGTGCGACGGCTTGTGAAGTCCTCTCCATAGGCGCAGCCGGCGTCGCGCGTTGCGGCGTCCAGCCAAGCGCAGCACGAAACTCGGCCATGCTTTTGAAGCGATCAATCGCGCGTAGCGACAGCGCCTTGGCAACCGCCGCGAAAAAAGCGGGCGAATACACATTTTGCGGCGCAAGCGTGGCAAGTGCGGGCATCGAATCGCGCACTATACGACTGGTCGCAGGCGTCGGTGGTTTGCCGGTGACCAGAAAATAGATGACCGCGCCGAGGCCATAAACGTCGGTCCAACGGCCCTGCTCCATGCTGCCGTCTTCAACATATTGCTCGATCGGCGCGAAACCGGGTTTGAGAATCGTGGTCAAAGCTTGCGTCATCCCGCCCAATACCTGCCGTGCGGCACCGAGGTCCAGCAACACTGTTTCACCGGCAGCCATGACCAGAATATTGTCGGGAGAAATATCGCGATGAATCACACGATGCGCGTGCAGCTCGGCCACCGCATCAAACACCGGTGACATCCACGCCTGAATCTGCGCCTCGGTAGGTTGCGCAGCGGCGCGCATGCGAACCTCGCGCAAGGTTTTGCCAGGGTAGTACTGCATCGCCATGTAGGCCGTGGCGTTTTGCTCCCACGCCTGATGCACCGCCACCAGCGCTGGATGGGCGAATTCAGATAGCAGATTGGCCTCGCGCAGAAAGCCTTTCAAGCCATGTGAATACGCGTTTGCCATCTCCGTCGACAGCGGCACGACGCGTCCGTCAGCGGCCCGTCCTGCAATCACGGTCGGCAGAAACTCTTTGATCGCAACCGTTCGATTGCTGCGGATGTCGCGGGCCAGATAGACCACGCCAAATCCGCCTTGCCCGATCAGCCCGGTGACGGCGTAATGAGAAAGCACCGTGCCCGTAGGTAGCGCTTCGATGGTGGTGGGTGCAGACTGGCTCATAGGCGACAAGGTTATCGAAAATCAACGCCGCACCAAAATGCAAGCCTCTGACAGGACGTGAAATCAGCCCGCAGTGTGCCAAAGTGTCGACAAACACGCGTCAATGCGCTTGCGTCACGTTTCCGTAACGCATTGCGTCTTTATGTTTGTCGGCTTAAACGCCATAATGAGCAGGTTTTCCGCGACTCGGCCCTGATGGATACACCGTCCCAGCAAAACCTTAACCAATTGCCCATCGGATCAACGCTGGGCGACTTCACCATTACCGGCATTGTCGGTGAGGGCGGTTTCGGCATTGTGTACCTCGCGTACGAGGCGGCGCTGGATCGTGTTGTCGCGATAAAAGAATATTTGCCCTCCTCCATCGCAGGCCGCACCGGAAACCAGTCGGTGATGGTGCGTTCGCAGTTAAACACTAACGCGTACGCCTCGGGACTCAAAAACTTTCTGCGTGAAGCGCAGATGCTGGCCAAGTTTTCACATGCCGCGCTGGTCGAAGTCCATCGCGTCTGGGAGCAAAACTCCACCGCCTACATGGCGATGCGCTTCTACGACGGCAAGACTTTGCGCGAATGGCGGCTCGTGAACGAAGACTTCGATGAGACGCGCATTCGGCGACTGATGGAGCCGGTGTTTGATGCACTGTCCCTGTTGCATGCGCAGAACGTGATTCACCGCGACGTCTCGCCAGACAATATTTTGATGCGCGAATCCGGCACTCCGGTGCTGCTTGACTTGGGCGCAGCGCGGCTGGTGATAGGCGGCATGACCCAGGCTTTGACGACCATTCTCAAACCAGGCTATGCGCCTATTGAGCAATACGTCGATGACGGCACGATGCCACAAGGTCCGTGGACCGACGTTTATGGACTCGGCGCGGTGCTTTATTACATGCTGACCGGTGTCGCACCGCCGCAGGCCGTTGCCCGCATGATCACCGATCCACTCAGGAACATCGCCAACGTGGTGCGTGTGCCCGTGCCAGCGGATTTTCTCGAAGCCGTCGTCAAAGCACTGGCTGTCCGCCCGGAAAATCGATTTCAATCGGTTGACGATTTGCGCGATGCCCTTGGCTGGACCGATCCACTACCCGCTGAACCGCGCACCCAGTACGCCCGCACCGAATACACCACGCGCAGCAAATCGTCGTCACCAACGGTTAAAACCGGTCCCGTCACCTCTGGCCCCCTCTCTGCTGCTATCGTAGCGCCACCATTGCCGACGGCGGTGGTGACAACACCGACCCTGCCGTCTGCGCCTGCGCCTGCGCCACCGCCTGCGCCTTACGTTGCTGCGGCTGTATTTATGCCTGCGATGACCCAGCCGCCCGCTGTAGCAGCGCCAAGCGAGCTGATCATCGCTCCCGCCGATACGCCTGATGACGACGACAAAACGGTTGTCTGGAAGGGCCCCGCCATCGCCGCTGCAAAGCCAGTGCCGCCGCCGCGCGCTATTCCGCCAGCTCGGCCCGTCGACGTCGCTCCGACCCATGCATATGGCGATGCTGCGGTTGGAGGCAATAAGAGTTGGTTATATGTCGGGCTTGCTGCAGCAGCTGTAGCTGCTGGCGCAGCATACTTTGCACTCCAGCGCGCCCCTTCCACGACCAAGGTGCCGGATGTGCCTGCTGCAGTTGTAGTCTCGCCGGTTGTGACGCCGCAGCCATCCGTGACGCCACCAGTGGCTTCCACGCCCGTTGCTCCAGTGGCAGTAGCACCAACGCCAGCGGCCCCATCGGTGTCACCACCGCCGGTCAAACCGCCAGCAGTTGTCACCCCGCCTCCTACGGTCGCTCCCGTCGCCAGCAACGCAGCAGAAGACGAGCGCATTGCCAAAGCAAAACTGGAAGCAAGAGACAAAGCCAAACTGGAAGCCCAAGAAAAGGCCGCAAAAGCCAAATCAGACGCCGATGATCGCGCGAAGAAGCTTCGTGCTGATGCCGAAGAACGCGCCGCGGTGCAACGCGCCGAGCAAGAGGAAAAAGCGCGGAAAGCGCGCGAAGAGGAAGACCGTCAAGCTGCGGTGCGTGCAAAACAGGAGGCTGATCGTATTAAGGCGGCGTCAAGTGTTATGTATCCGAGTAACGGGCTTGTGGTCACCCCCGTACGCCGCACTGTAGATCAATTGTCAGCTGCAGGTTCCGCAGCCTTCAAGCGCGGCGACGTCACTGCCGCCCGCGCTGCCTGGAACGAGCTGGTGAACCATCCTGATGCTACGGGTCGATCCAAAGCGATTGCGTACAACAATCTGGCTGTGAGCTATTGTCAGGGCGGCGATGAAACTAATTGCGAGCGAATGTATGCGTCAATGCTGCGTGCGGATCGTGCCTACGGTGCAGAGGTTTCGGAGCGAGATATGGCGCAATTCAAGCGGGCGTTTGAACGTGCCGCACGACAAGCGCGCGTACCCGGTTACTAATTCGGCAATCGTATGCAAGGCGTCGGGCCTACGTAAAAAACTCCAGCAGTTCAGCCGCCCTCGAGTACGCATCCCTCTGTCCCAACCCAATCAGCGCGTTTATGAATTCGGGTTCGAACAAGAGATAGCTGGCGAGCGAGGCACCACCCGCGTCACTTATCAATCCACCCAGCGCCTTGCGTGTTGCTAGT
Source organism: Casimicrobium sp. (assembly GCA_039925745.1). GTDB lineage: Bacteria > Pseudomonadota > Gammaproteobacteria > Burkholderiales > Casimicrobiaceae > Casimicrobium. Next base: position 3,612 of record JBDSYI010000518.1, read on the forward strand.
GGCATTTCGTAGGCATGTTTGAGCGCAAGCGCGTCAAGTGATTGCGATGGCTGCATCGCAAATACGCGAATGGGTCGATAAGGTAGCACCGAAGCAACCGAAGGTGGTAGCTGTTTTAAGGTCTCCGTCACGCGCTGCGCCTGCTCCACGTCGGCTTGTAAGGTATCGTGAAACACGCTCGCCATCGCATGGGCAGCGACTGCACTTAATCCTGGCCTTACCTGCGTCGGCGCGTCCCCGCCTAACTCAGATCGTTTAGGCTGCCCCACTCCGATCACCATGATGCGATCGGCCCCCAAATGCATCGCAGGCGAAAGCGGGGAAATCTGACGCATTGAGCCATCGCCGAAATATTCGGCCTGACCGTCGACCTTGATCGGAATCGCTGGAAACACAAACGGAATCGCGCTCGATGCCATCAGGTGATCCACACCAATGTTCTGGAATTCGGCCCGACGGCCAGGACGACTCCATGTTTGCGATTCGTCATCGTCTTTACTATGACAAAACGTCCAGTGCACGCCGCTTGAATAGCTCGACGCAGTGACTGCTACGCTCGCCAGAACCCGTGTGTCGAGCGCCCGATCAATCCCTGCGAACGAGACCCCCTTTTTCAATGTGTCAGCCAGGGGCGCGTTGTCGAGTATGGCACCATGCGCTAGCGCGCCACGAGAGAGATTCAGCGCCGCGAGATATTTGTTGCTACCCGGCAGCCACGAGCCAGCCGACGTTTTGTTGAGCTGGTAAACGTCGTGTGATCGCAGTTTTTGCCAGAAGATCGCCAGATCGTCGAACGCCCGAAAGCCAACCTCAGCCTCTCCCGCCAGGCACGCAGCATTAATTGCTCCTGCTGATGTGCCGACCAACACCGAAAACGGAAACTGATCAGCAGGCAACTTGCCGGTTTGCACCAACATGCTGGCTGTCGCTTTCAGCACACCGACCTGATATGCAGTACGCGCGCCACCTCCCATCAGCACCAAAGCACGCGCGGTGCTCGGCTGTTGGGACAGCGCGGAATAAATGATGGTGCCTAATGCCATAGTGGTGATACGAGCTTAGCGCATGCGGTGTATCGATCGAGCATCAGGCGGCTTGTTAGCGACTACAACTAGAGCGGCAACTGCGCGTCCGGCCTCAATCCGTACCGTGTCTATCGTCAGTTCGATATCTACAAATCCGGCTGCGGATAATTGGGCGATTACGTAGGCATCACTGTGCCGGTAACGCCCAGTGTCACTCAATTCAAAACCGTGAACCCGATCATTGGGTTGCCGTTCGACCGTAAAAGCAATAAATCCTGCGCCGAGCAATGACACAAATGCAGCTTGCAGTAGTTCATCCAGTGCGCCAAAGTATTCCAGGGTGTCGGCAGCAAAAATGAGATCGTGGGCATCACAATTGGCCCGCAAATACGTGGTGCCTTCGGTGACAACGAGTGTGTCATAAAGTGAAAGCGATCGCGCTTTTTCGATCATGCGTTCGGATAGGTCGACGCCCACCAATTGTTTTGTCAATGGACGGAGCAGCGGCGCGCACAGCCCAGTGCCGCAACCGAAATCACACACTGATGCAAACGCCGCTGGCATTCTTGGTTGTAGCGCTGCCATTAACACTTCGGGCGCGCAGTAGCTCAGTGTGTCCCGCAGCAATGCATCAAAATAATCGGCACTATTGTCGAATATTTTTCGTACAAATTCGTCCGGCGCACGCTTCGGTACACTGTCTTGCGAGTACGCAGCGAGCAGATGCTGTGCAGTCGGATCTCGGGGCGCACGTTTCACCCACTCACGCAACACAGCGACCGCGTCGCAACGCTTCTCCTGAGTCAACAGCGACCATGCCAGCATACGGTATGCATCAACGCTGTCGGGATCGAGCGCTAATACTTCACGCAACAACGTCACGGCTTCGCCACGATTTGCCTCATACGAATGAAGCAATGCTGCCAGGGAAAAACGCGCTTCGACGTGAGCTGAATCAGTTCGCAAGGCGAGGCGGAACAGGCTTGCTGCCTCACGGTCACGCGCATGTGCAGTCAAAAATTTACCCAGAGCAAGCATGGCGTTCGGCTGTTGTGGTGCCGCTTTGAGCACATCTCTTAAGCGAGCTTCTTCGATAGCGTCTGCAAAGGCAAATTCGTTCTTCAAAGTCGATGCTCGCGTCTCGCCAGCGGCGGTCACGGACGATGCAACGACACCAGCCAGCCCATCACAGGTCGCCCAGCTTCAGATCTCAATTTAACGCGCTTTATTTCCACTACGCGAAGACCGGAAGTAGTGGCGGCCATCGAAACGTGCGGCAGGCTATGTGAATATCGACCGCTCGGCAACAGGCGATGCGGCTGGCTGTCGTCATCCAGCGCCTCGACTGAGAAGACAACATGCCCATCAGCACGTAATGCCTTTGCCGACGCTCGCATCGCGTCGTTGAGTTGGCCGAAGTAGCACAGCGTATCGGCCGAGATGATTACGTCAAACTCCGCTGGATGTTCGTTGAGAAACGCGACCAGCTCTGCTTTGTGGAGATCGCTATAAACCTGGCGTGCCTCGGCCCCACCCAGCATACCGCCAGACAAATCGAAACCGCTTAAGCGCTTAGCCCAAGGGCGAACGAGCGGTCCGCAAAGGCCGGTGCCGCAACCGGCATCAGCTATATCAAGATCGCCACTTGGGTTCGGGTAAAGCGCAACCATGGCGTCACGAACATGCTCCGGCGCGTGGTATTCCAGATCAGCAAGCTTGGCATCGAACGACGAGGCGAAGCGATCAAACACCGATTCAACATACGCGTCACTTGCCCGCTCGGCATGTTCCGGTCGCATCAACGCGGCAAGATGATGCTGAAGGACAGGATTGTCGGGTTCTTCGGAAAGCCATTTTTGATAATGCGCGATGGCTTCTTCCGTTCGGCCCAAATGGATGTAGGCTCTGGCAACGTGTTCTCTGGATGCGTTTTGGGGCATCAAGATAATCGCACGACCACAAACGTCGACTCCCTCTTCAACCCGACCTAATTCGATAAGCGTTTGTGACAGGTTGTATAAGGCGTGGGCGAAGTCAGGTTGCACCTCCGTGGCGCGGCGGAAACAACGCTCCGCCGCCAGTAGATCGTTTGCCACATGCATTGAGCCGAGATTGTTGTAAGCAGCGGCGGCGGCTTGCGAATCTCCCGCAAGTGTGACGCTCTTGTTGTAAGCAAGCATTGCATCATCCCGGCGCTTTAGCTTCGCCAGAACGTTGCCGAGGTCGTTCCACCGACCCGGATCATCGGGCTTCAAACCGATGGATCGATCAATCAACGCAAGCGCATCGGTTGGGCGGCCTTGTAAATCCCGCAGCGCGCCAGCGAGATGTAGGGCATCAGGCTCATCTGGCAGCGCAGCTAGCACCGCATCCAGCATGCTCTCTGCACTGGCCAATTTGCCGTTTGCCAACAATCCTCGCACCAATTCAATCGCCTGTGGGAGTGATAGATCAACCTCCCGCTGGGCAGGTACAGGCGCTCGTACTGCAGCAGGTTTGGTGTTGGCGGTAGATTTTTTTAAAGGATTTGTACGCTGCATGATTGAGCGGGCGATCAACTCGCCCGAAGTGACGGTTATCAATCAAAGACGTATTCGAAGTCCCCAGAAGCGACAGACAGAGAGATCTTTTGCATAGCTCTTCCTTCCATGGTGCGCTTTAGATATTCCTGTGACAATTTCGGCAGAATGGTGTTTGTCAGAATCGCATCGATCATGCGACCTCCACTCTCAATCTCTGTGCAACGTGAGGCGATCAACTGCACCACTTCGTCGGTAAAGACGAATTCCGATTTGTGGTTTTCGGCGATGCGCTTTTTGATTCGCCCTAGTTGTAGTCGAATAATGTTGCCGAGCATTTCGTCTGAAAGTGGGTAGTATGGAACGGTCTGAATACGACCGAGCAATGCCGCCGGAAAGACTTTCAAAAGTGGTTCGCGCAGGGCCTTCGCAATATCTTCGGGCTCCGGCATCAGTTCAGGATCGCGCGTCATGCTCATGATGAGCTCGCTGCCGACGTTACTGGTCAGAATGATGACGCAATTCTTGAAGTCGATGCTGCGGCCTT
>JBDSYI010000519.1:0-6627 GCA_039925745.1 Casimicrobium sp.
AGGGACGCGCTTACGTGCGCACGTTGCGCGAAGCCAGAATCGATGTCGCGCACGATGAATTTGATTCGCTACCACACGGCTTTTTACGCATGGCGAAATACAGCGCAGCCGCCGATGCAGCGATTGGCCATGCCAACAAAAGAGTCGGTAGATTACTGCGCAGCTCGCGGACATAGTTTGTGACGTTTATCACTGATCCGTGGTTCTACGCGTGGGCCATTCCCGCTGTCATCATCACCGGTATTTCGAAAACCGGTCTCGGCGCCGGCGTCGGCGGTGTCGCCGTGCCGATGATGAGTCAAGTCATCGCGCCGGGCGTCGCAGCGGGCATCATGCTGCCGATTCTTTGTGTCATGGATCTGCTCGGGCTGCGGGCCTATCGCGGGCAGTGGGACTGGGCGAGCGTCAAGCACATGATGTGGCCTGCCGTTCTTGGCATCATCATTGGTGCGCTGAGTTTTGGCAGCTTGCCGGTGAACGCGACCAAGGCGTTGCTGGGTGCGATTTCGGTGGCGTTTTCGCTGTATCAACTGGTGCCCGCACTGCGTAACCTGAAGTCATGGTTGCCGGAAGCGATCCGTCCGTGGCTGTGGTGCGGGCTCTCTGGTTTCACCTCAACGCTCGCGCACGCAGGTGGCCCGCCGATCACTATTTATCTGTGGCCCAAAGGTCTGGATCGCATGCAATTCATGGCGGTCACCGTCGTGTTTTTCGCTGTGGTCAACGCAGTCAAACTGATTCCGTTCGCGATCCTCGGACAGCTGAGCCTGACCAACCTCGGTACCGCACTGGTGTTGATGCCCTTCGCACCGGTCGGCGTGTGGCTCGGCGTGCGTCTCAACAATGTGATTAACGATGTAATCTTTCGTCGCGTAACGCTGGCGTGCCTGTTCTTTCTGGGCGTGCGGTTGCTCTACGAGGGTTTAAAGTGATAAAGCACACTGGATGAATACAGGCGACGTCATCACGCTGGTTGCTGTGGATTGCGCCTATGCGCCATTGGCGGCCGCGGCCCTCGCCCGCTCTGCATCGGCGCTACCCGTCGCGCGCGTGCTCTTACTCACCGATGCGGCGATCACACACGACGGCGTTGAAGTGGTTGCCATCGCGCCCATCAAATCACGCGCGGCCTACTCACAATTCGTCATAAAAGAGCTGGGCAACTACATCACCACCGATTACGCGTTGGTCGTGCAGTGGGACGGTTTCGTCATCGACGGCAGCGCGTGGGCCGATGAGTTCTGGAACTACGACTACATCGGCGCAAAGTGGCCGCACCTGACGGGGGATTTTCGGGTTGGCAACGGTGGTTTTTCGTTGCGCTCGAAACGCCTGCTTCAAGCACTCAGCGATCACGCGATCACGCTTAACGCAGACGAAAATGAGGACGAAGCTATTTGCGTGCGTTACCGCGAATTGCTCGAGACAAAATATGGTGTGGTGTTCGCCGACGAGCGAGTGGCCGATCGATTCGCGTTCGATGTGGGACGACCCGTCGGACCGACTTTGGGCTTTCACGGCGTGTTTAATTTCTGGCAAGTATTCTCCGACGATGAGTTAGTTGACTTCGCGCGGACCGCGCCGCAAGCCATTGCCCAAGGCCTCGGGTTCGGTGCACTCGCACGAAATCTGATTGATTTGAAGCGCGTTGACGTGGCTCCAGCATTCGTCGCGCGGCGGTTAGCTGAGGTGCCGGACGAGCCATCGACATTGGCTTTGCAGGCGCGGTTGAATGCAGCGAGTTCGGTTGCGCCGACGGTTGAGCCGTCGGTCAAGGCGCCCTCTTCGCGCAACGATCCCTGTCCGTGCGGCAGCGGCAAACGCTACAAAGATTGCCACGGAAAATTGGGCGCAGCGGCCGCTGGGCCTGCGTTGCTTGCCGTGGATGACGTCCTCGCCGATGCGTTGCAGCACCATGAGCGCGGCGATGTGCAATACGCCGCTGAGCGCTACGCCCGCGTCCTGCAACAAGAGCCTGAGAACGCCACGGCGCTGCACTTTGCGGGCCTTTCTCAATATCAGGCGGGGCAACCGTCGGCCGCGCTGGAGCTGATGTGGCGCTCGATCAAGCTCGTCGATCAGGAGCCCGAGTTTTTCAGCAACATGAGCGCAACCGCATGGACCGCTGGTCGCTATGACGAAGGACTTTGGGCTGCACAACGCGCGTTAGCGCTGGATGACAAGCACCTCGGAGCGCTCAATAATCTGGGCTTCAATCTGCGCTCGATGAACGACATCGACGGCTCAATCGCAGCGTTCGACAAAGCTCTCGAACTCGCGCCCGGTTTCGACTACGCGCGCTGGAATCGTACATTTTCGTTGCTCGCAAGAGGCGATTACGAACGCGGATTTGCTGACTACGAATTGCGTTTGCAGTTTCCGCAGACCCAGCCGAGTGGCCAGATTCCGGCGAACACGCCGATCTGGCGCGGTGAAGCGGCTGACGGCCAATCGATCCTCTTGATGTGTGAACAGGGGCTGGGCGACACGTTCATGTTCGCGCGGTTTGTGCCGCTGGTTGTCGCCCGTGGCCTGAATGCAACGCTCGCCGTGCAGCGTTCGCAAATTGCGCTGATGCAGCGGTCGTTTCCCGATGTGAAAGTCGTTGCAGTGGGTGAGCATGAGAGGCTGACATTCGACTATTGGGCCGCACTTTGGTCGTTACCGCACGCCCTCGGAATTACGCTCGCGAATTTGCCTGCGCCAGCGCGATTTCTTGAGACGAAAGCCTCAGAGGTATCCGCCTGGAAGCGTCGCCTCGATGAAGTTTCTGCTTTCGGTTCTGGCGGTGTACCCAAAGCCCGAGCGCTGCGCGTTGGCATCGTCTGGCAGGGCCAGTTAGCCGGGCAGGACAACCAGATGGCAGATCGCTCCATCCCGCCGCGATTGATTCGTCGCTTCGTCGAGACCTACCCCGAAATCGCCTGGGTGTCGTTGCAGCATCGCGCTCCGCCACTGGGCGCATCGAACGTGATTGACTGGACTGCGGACACCATTGAGTTCACGCAAATGGCGGCGTTGATTGATGCGCTTGATGTGGTGATCAGCATCGACACAGGTGCCGCGCATTTAGCGGCTGCGCTGGGCGCAAAGACGTGGGTATTACTGCGTCATGCGGGCGACTGGCGCTACGGCGTTACTGGCGACACTTGCGCTTGGTCGCCTACGATGCGTCTGTTCAGACAGGGCGAATCGAGGCGTTGGGAACCGGTGTTCGAGCAAATCGCTACTGCGCTGCGCGAACATCGATAACCCGCCGCTAAACGTTAAACAAGAACTCCAGTACGTCGCCATCTTTGACGATGTATTCCTTACCCTGCGCGATCATCTTCCCAGCTTCTTTTGCACCGTGCTCGCCTTTGAATTTGATGAAATCATCGAACGCAATCGTCTGCGCACGGATGAAGCCTTTTTCAAAATCAGTGTGAATTACGCCCGCAGCTTGCGGCGCGGTGTCGCCTTTGTGGATCGTCCAGGCGCGCACTTCTTTCACACCTGCGGTGAAATATGTTTGCAGTCCAAGCAATCCATAACCCGCACGAATCACACGGTTCAAACCGGGTTCTTCAAGACCTAAATCTTTTAGAAATTCCATCTTGTCGGCATCATCCATATCGCCAATTTCGGCTTCCATGTTGGCGCAGACCGCAACGACTGGCGCATTCTCTTTAGCGGCATAGGCAAGCACGGCCTGATAGTGCGCGTTGTGCGCCAGATCGTTGGCATCGGCCACATTCGCCACGTACATGGTGGGTTTTGACGTGATGAGGAAGAGCTGTTTGACTAGCGCTTTCTCTTCATCGTCGAGATCGAGCGAGCGCACCGCACGGCCCTGGTCGAGCACCTTCTGGCATTTCTCCAGAAGTGGCAGCATTTTCATTGCTTCTTTATCGCCACCCGTCGAGCGCGAAAGTTTGTTGAAACGGTGAACCGCCTTCTCCACGCTGGCCAGATCAGCTAACGCCAGCTCGGTGTTGATGACTTCGATGTCATCAATGGGCGAGACTTTGCCCGCGACGTGAATCACGTTGTCGTCCTCGAAGCAGCGCACGACATGCGCCGTGGCGTCACATTCGCGAATGTTGGCCAGAAACTGGTTGCCCAAGCCTTCGCCCGTCGACGCGCCTTTGACCAAACCGGCGATGTCTACAAACTCAACCGAGGCTGGAACAATGCGCTGTGGTTTGACGATTTCGGACAATTTCGCGAGACGGCTATCGGGCACCTCAACGATGCCGGTATTGGGCTCAATCGTGCAGAACGGATAGTTCTCAGCGGCGATGCCCGCCTTGGTGAGCGCGTTGAAAAGTGTGGATTTGCCGACGTTCGGAAGACCGACGATGCCGCATTGGACTGCCATGATGGGAACCGGAATGTATGAATTAACCGGTAATTATCTCCGAGCGAACAGCAACGCCTCAAGTCCTGCAAAATGCGCCTATTGCTGAAAGCGAAGTCGCACTGATGAACATTCTCTATTTACATGGTTTTCGCTCCAGTCCGCAATCGACCAAGGCGCGGCTCATGGCAGCGCATTTTGCGAATACTGAGCACCGCTGTATCTGCCCGCAACTGCCTGCGAGTCCGGCGGTCGCTATTGAACTTGCGCGCGAGCTGATTGAAGATCGTGGTGATGCGGCGAAAGACTGGGCGCTAATCGGCTCGTCGCTGGGCGGCTACTACGCCACATTCCTAGCCGAGGCGTATGGTTGCCGCGTGGCGCTGCTAAATCCCGCAGTGATGCCCGCAGACGATCTCGCGGGCTACGTGGGCGAGCTCACGAGCTATCACTCGGGCGAGCCATTTGAATGGCGAGCCGAATATCTCTATGAGTTGGCGGAGCTGCAGGTCACTCAAATCACCCAGTCGGAGCGCTACTTCTTATTGGCAGCGACGGGCGACGAAGTGCTCGACTGGCGGCAAATGCGCGATCACTATCCGGGCGCGCATCAGCGAATCATTGAAGGCAGCGACCACGCGATTACAGAGTTTTCAGATTACGTCGAGCAGGTAGCCGAGTTTTGCACGTCGGTGCGCAAGTAGCTACTCCTGCGGCTTCTCGCCGCCGTCATCCATGCCCGCGGCTACGTGCGAATAGCCGTTGTCGGCGTACAGTATTTCGCCAGTCATCGCATTCGCCCAATCGCTCATCAAAAACGCGGCGATGTTGCCCACTTCATCGGCCGTCACGTTGCGACGCATCGGAGATGCAGCCGCGAAATTCTTGAGCATGGTCGAAAAGCCCGCGATTCCTGCTGCCGCCAGGGTCTTGATGGGCCCGGCGCTGATGCCGTTCACCCGCGTGCCTTCGGGCCCGAGCGTCGCCGCCATGTAGCGCACGTTCGCTTCCAGCGCCGCCTTGGCCACGCCCATCGTGTTGTAGTTCGGCACGCTGCGCACGGCGCCGAGATAGGACAGCGTGAGCAGCGACCCATTGCGACCGCGCATCAGTTCGCGCGAGGCTTTGCCCAGCGCCGCAAAGCTGTAGGCCGAAATGTCCATGGCGGTCATGAAAGACGCCCGCGACAAACCATCCAGAAAATCACCGGCAATCGCCTCTCGTGGCGCGTAGCCAATCGAGTGCACAACGCCGTCAAGCGCGCCCCATTCGCTGCCAAGCTTCGCGAACACGGCATCAATTTCGTCCTGCTGTGTCACGTCCATGCTCATGATCAGGCCGCCACCGAGTTCAGGAGCAAGCTTCTCGACGCGCGATTTCATCGCCTCGCCAGCGTACGTAAAAGCGAGCGTCGCGCCTTCGCGTTTGAGCGCTTTGCCAATGCCAAACGCGATGGAGCGATTGGACAGGAGGCCGGTGAGCAGAATTTTTTTGTCTTGCAGGATAGGCATTGGGTGAACTTTTGAAGGACTGCAATGATTCTACGTCCGTAAAATTAACAGTATGTCTATCCCTATGACCCCCAAAGAAATTGTCCTTGAGCTTGATCGCCACATCGTCGGACAAGCCGCTGCCAAAAAGGCGGTCGCCATAGCACTGCGCAATCGCTGGCGACGGCAGCAGGTGCAGGATCCGTTGCGACAGGAGATTACGCCGAAAAACATTCTGATGATCGGGCCGACAGGGGTTGGCAAGACCGAGATCGCGCGGCGGCTGGCCAATCTTGCCAACGCGCCCTTTGTAAAGGTTGAAGCGACCAAATTCACCGAGGTCGGCTATGTTGGTCGCGATGTCGACTCCATCATTCGCGATCTCGTTGAAGTGTCGATCAAGCTCACGCGCGAAGAGGCGTTCAAGGCCGTGCGTGACCGTGCGCAGGATGCAGCTGAGGATCGTGTACTTGACGCGCTACTACCGCCACCGAGCGCGGTAAATTTCGATGATTTGAAGCCGACAGATAACGCGACGCGACAAAAATTTCGCAAAATGCTGCGCGAAGGTGATCTAGACGACAAAGAGATTGAAATCGAAGTGTCGGTCGCCTCGCCTCAGATGGAGGTGATGGCGCCGCCAGGCATGGAGGAGATGACGCAACAGATTCAGGGCATGTTTGCCAACATGCATCGCGAACGAAAAAAATCGAAGAAGATGCGCGTCGACGAAGCGATAAAAGCGATGCAGGACGAAGAAGCGGCCAAGCTCATCAACGAAGATGAGATGAAGCAGGC
>JBDSYI010000520.1:0-3603 GCA_039925745.1 Casimicrobium sp.
CCAGCGCGCGCCGAGCAATTGGTTTTGTCGCAAAAATTCTTCAAGCTCCGCGCCGCCAACTGCCGCTGTGAAGTCGCAGGTGACACGTCGTTCGCGATACGGAGGGCTCATGGCGAGCGCCTCGTCATTCGTTAGCTTTAACGCGTCGTTCAAATAAATCGGCACCAGCGGTTCAAGGTCAAACAATCCGCTAACGGACGTCGCCGAAACGAGCGGCGTCGCTGGCAAGCCGTAGGTCGTCCAGTCTGTGGTCATGCACCACGCGGTCAAATGTCCGCCCGCCGAATGCCCGGCGAGCGACAAGCGATCACGATCAATCGACAGCGCTTTCGCGTGATGCCACACGTGAGCGATGGCCGATTCAATTTCGCCGGCGATGCCACGAATCGTGGTTTGCGGGCACAACGTGTAGCCCAAAATCACGGCGGCCATGCCGTTCGCCACGAACGGCGCAGCGATCACGCTCCAGTCCTCTTTCGACAGGCGCTGCCAGTAGCCGCCATGAATAAACACGAGGGTTGGCCAACCGCCCGCGGGCGCAGCGCCGCGTGGTGTGAAAACATCGAAGCGATTTCGCGCTAACGGTCCGTACGCGACATCGCGTGCGCCCGCCGCGTCGGCGCGAACGCGTTCGCTTTCACGTTGCCATCGCGGCAGCAGCGTGTCGGCCCAATCGGGCACAGCAGCGCCGTTGTTGTAGCGACGCGCGAGTTCTTCGAGGGGAATATCAGGAATCATGTTTGAAATGTAGCGCTAATCATCGACGTCATGTCAGTGCGCCGCGTTGGAACCTTTAGAAAATATCGCAAGAAGACTGGCGCTCACGATCAACGCGCCGCCGATCAGCGTGCTTTGAGTGATGTGCGCTGCGCCTGCAAGCCATGAGCTTAGAGTCGCCACGAGAATTTCGGCGAGCATCAGGACTGACAACACATTGGCTGGCAAGCGCGACGCGCCGTACTGCAATGCGAGATTGCCGACCAGAACAAACGCCGCAAAGATAGCAACGCCGACCCATGCGATCGCTTGGGGTGCGAGGAGAAGGGGCTTGCCGACCACTGAGAGTCCCGTGATCACAATCGGCGCAATGATGACCGCCCCGATGAACATGGCAAAGGCTCGCGCGGGCTCGGGTGAGGCCGCATACTTGCGCAACACCACGTTGTTCACCCCGAAGAAAAAGCCCGCCGCGATGGCAAGCCAGTCTGCCCATGAATTCGGTATAGGAATTTGCAATTTTCCTTCGCTCAGCACCAGCGCCGCACCGAACAGTGCAAGCGCTGTGCGTGCGAGTGCCGGCACCGTGATGCGCTCTGCGAGCAACCAACGAGCAAGCAGCACGACCCACATCGGCATGAGGTAGAACAGGAGCACCGAGCGCACAACGTCACCCGTCGCCAAAGCGGTGTTGAAGCAGGCGTTCGTCATGCCCGAAGCAAGCACGAGCCAACCCAATGTCGTGCGGTTTTGCCACAACAGTTTCGCCGCTGAAGGCCGCGCAATCAATACCACCAATGCGCACGTGCCAAACACAAACCAGGTGGCCCAAAGCGAAGGAATTCCATGTGCCTCAAGCCATTTCAGTGGATACCACGATACGCCCCAAACGCTGGCGTTTATCAGTGCTCCCAGCGCTGCCGTGCCAGAGAATGTGGACGCGGCTTTCGTCGTCAAATTTTGCTGCATCAAGAGATTATGCCGAGCGGCTGCACGTCATTGCCGCGTCGGTCATTGTTGAGACAGTGCCATGCTTCCGCGACCGGCTCGATTTATCATGAGCTTATCGTCACCGACGTCGCGTCAACACGCGCAATCTCGCTTGATCCTCAGCACTCCAATTGAATCCATCGCCACGCACCGTGACTTTCGCCGCCTCAGCGCCATTGATGGCGTGGACGTCGAGCTGCGTTATGCAACGACGAATAATTTTGTTGGGCGCAACATGTACGACGGTTATGACTGCGCGTGGCTTCACAACGACGCCGCCACTGCTTTGACAAATGTCGCCGCCAGCCTGCAGCGAACACACCCGCATCTTCGACTGCTGGTGCTCGACGCACTGCGTCCACAACGGGTGCAGGAATTGATGTGGCAGTCGCTCGATGGCACCGACCTGCGACAGTATCTCGCCCCGCCGGATCGAGGTTCGATTCATTCGTTCGGGATGGCGGTTGATCTGACGCTCGTGCAATCGAGCGGCGTTGAACTGGACATGGGTACGCCGTTTGACGACTTAAGCGAACATTCGCATCCGGCGCTTGAAGCGAAGCTACTGGCAAGTGGTGCCATCACGGTCGCGCAAATCGCTAATCGGCAAATCCTGCGCGATGCGATGTTCGCGAATGGTTGGAAAGGCATCTCCACCGAGTGGTGGCATTTTGACTGTGGAGACCGTGCGCTGGTCAGAAAAACCTACACGCGCGTGCTCTAGCGCTCAGGCTCAGCCCGTACCGAACACCCGCTGCCACCAAAGCAACGGAGCAGGCGACGGTTGTTTGCTAAGCCATTCAATGAGTGCATCAACCACAGGCCGAGCGATTTTGTGATTGGCTTGTGGATGATTGATCAGCGCCACCAGAATATACGGTTCGCCGTCCGCGTTGCGCACGTAACCGGCGACCGAGACCACGTCGCGTAACGTGCCGGTCTTTACACGCGCACGCCCCGCCGCTGTGCTGTCTTTCAGGCGATTTCTCATAGTGCCGTCAATCCCCACAATCGGCAGGCTCGACAAATACTCTGGCGACCATTCACTTCGGCTCATCACCCGCAGCACATCCGCCAACAAACGCGGCGGCAATCGCTCGCTGCGTGAAAGCCCCGAGCCGTTATCCAGCACCAATCCGGCGTCCGGAATGCCGCGTTCACGTAACCAGCCACGCACCACATTTTCACCGCGCGCCGCGCTAGTCGCCGCCTTGTCGCCATCCGTGGCGAGTGAACCCATTGTCAGGTACAGGCTGCGAGTAAGCGCGTTGTCGGACGGCTTGTTGATGTCACGCACAATCTCCGGTAAGGCACGCGAGCGATGCTCCGCCAGTACTCGCGTGTCCGCTGGCACCGCTCCTTCGCGGGTCACGCCACTGAAACGCCCACCAAGTTCACGCCATTGCGAGCGAAATACGCGATCAATAAAGTCGGTTCGGTCAATGACGTTCAAGCGAGTGGTTGCGTCACAGTTTTTGGGGTAGCTGCCTTGCAGCACGACGTTAATCACGCCATCGGCATGGCGCTCAACGACCGGCGTTTTCCACGTGTCTTCCCAATCCTTGCACACGCCGTCATCGAGCGTCATCGCGGAGGTAACCGCCACGCGATCAAGCGCTGGATTCATGCGCACAACCAACCCGTCGGCGCTCGACGCCATCGTCAGGCCGATCAAATTGTTATCGAGCAGCAGCGCATCGGGAATCACGTTGTACTGAAATTCGGGCGACTCATCGAATGGAGGCACGCCGATGTCCAGCCGTGCTGGCGAAAAGAAGCTGCGGTCTAACACAAGATCGCCTTTAATTTCGACGATACCCTGTTGTCGCAACGATTGCAGCAAACCACGGAAACTGGCTATGTTGAAATCGGCGTCGGCCAACCCGCGCAGCACCA
>JBDSYI010000521.1:0-1900 GCA_039925745.1 Casimicrobium sp.
GATAGCGAAAGCGAAAAGGCGATTCAAGCCGAAATCAAGGCCGTTAGTCGCGAGCGCACGACACTCATCATCGCGCACCGCCTGTCCACCATCGTCGACGCCGACCGAATACTTGTCATGGAAGCGGGACGCATTGTTGAGCAAGGCTCTCACGCGGAACTCCTGGCAGCGCAGGGACTCTATGCAAAGCTATGGGCGTTGCAGGCAGAGACGGCGGCTACGCCGGCTTTGTAGGATCGGTGCGACCCACAAGTTCTCGCGCCACATACTGCCTTTGCACATCGAACAACCAGTCTCGTTTCCTCGACGACCTCCATTAATCTGTTTTGAAGTACCTCATGATGTCTAAATCAATTGGCGCACGCTGGCTTTGGCTTGCCGTCAGCGCATTCGTACTGCTATCGCCTGCCGCGTTCGCGCAACCCACGAACCCAGCGTTTAGCGCGGGCCCAAAGGTCGAAGGAATCAGCGAATACACGCTTAAATCGAATGGCTTGCGTGTGCTGCTCTTCCCTGATGCGTCAAGCCCGAAGGTGACGGTGAATGTCACCTATCTCGTCGGCTCTCGCCACGAAGGCTACGGCGAAACTGGCATGGCGCATTTGCTTGAGCACATGCTCTTCAAGTCAACACCCAAGTATCCAAAGCTTTGGCAGGATATGGCGAATCGTGGGTTCATCAACAACGGCAGCACCTGGCTTGACCGCACGAATTTCTACGAAAGCTTCACTGCTAACGATGACAACCTGAAATGGGCCATCGAGATGGAGGCGGATCGTATGGTCCATTCCAACATCCTGCGCGAAGAGCTCGACACTGAAATGACAGTGGTGAGAAATGAATTCGAGATGGGCGAAAACCGTCCGCAAAGCACGCTCTATCAGAAGGTTTTTGCAGCGGCGTTTCCGTGGCATAACTACGGTAACTCCACGATTGGTAATCGCAGCGATATCGAAAATGTCGGCATTGAGAATTTGCGCGCTTTCTATCGTTTGTACTACCAACCCGACAATGCGGTAATTCTGATTGCCGGTAAATTTGATGCCGATAAAACGCTGGCGTTGCTTGCTGAGAACTTCGGGAAAATCGCCAAACCAACGCGCACGCTGCCGAAACTTTGGACGGTAGAACCGACACAGGATGGCGAGCGTGAGATCACGGTTCGCCGCGTGGGCGACAATCAATTTCTGTTCTCGGCATACCGTACGCCCGCCGCCTCACACGCTGACACGCCGGCGCTGCAAATCCTGATGAACCTGATGACGATTGAGCCTTCTGGCCGCCTGTATCAGGCACTGGTGAAAGCGAAACTGGCGGTCAGCGTTGACGTCGAGAGCGACGTGATGTTCGACCCCAGCCTGATGGGTTTTTGGGCGACGTTGAGCAAAACGCAATCGATCGATCGGGCGCGGGACGTATTGTTATCAACGGTTGAGTCCGCAGGAGACAAGCCGTTCACCGAGGCCGAGTTGAATCGCGTCAAGTTGCAGGTGGCTCGCGGCTATGACCAGACGATCTCCGACTCGGGACGCTTCGCCGTCTCAATGTCCGAGGCCATCGCGATGGGCGACTGGCGCTTCTTTTTCTATCAGCGCGATCGCATGGCGAAGGTCACACTGGCCGACGTTTCGCGCGTAGCCAAAGCCTATTTCAAACCTCAAAATCGCACGCTCGGCCGCTTCATTCCTACGGCTAAACCTGATCGCGCCGAAATGCCCGCTCGCCCAGAGCTGGCGACGTTACTCGCCGACTACAAGGGCGACACGGCAGCGACCGAGGGCGAGGTGTTTGATCCTAGCGCGGCGAATCTGGAAAAACGCATTGAGCGTTTCACGCTAGACAACGGCATGAAGGTCGCGCTACTGCCGAAAAAGACGCGTGGCAATACGGTGCAAGTCGC
>JBDSYI010000522.1:0-3074 GCA_039925745.1 Casimicrobium sp.
TGGTTCCTCCTGCGCCTATTGTAGGTAGGCTTTGCACTGCATGGAACCGAAAAATTTAGAGCGTTTTGTTGACCGCGAAACAGGCGACCGCACGCTCCGAGTTAACTTCGAGCGGCGGCGCTTCGACCTTGCAACGCGGCATCGCAATAGGACAGCGCGTGTGAAATGCGCAGCCACTCGGCGGCGAGATTGGAGACGGCAACTCGCCTTTCAAAATGATTCGGTTCCGCCTTGCAGCTTTGTCGACGGTTGGTGTCGCGGACAAAAGCGCCTGAGTGTAAGGATGTTGCGGGCTCTTGAACACGGCATCTCGCGTGCCTTGTTCCACCACTTTACCTAAGTACATCACCATAACTTCGTCGGCCATGTAGCGTACAACACCCAAGTCGTGCGAGATAAAAACATAGGCCACACCTAGCGCTTGTTGCAAATCCACAAGCAGGTTCAACACCTGCGCGCGAATCGACACATCAAGCGCCGACACCGGTTCGTCCAGCACCAACACTTTCGGCTTCAGCATCAGGGCGCGCGCAATGGCAACGCGCTGACGTTGTCAACCAGAAAACATATGTGGATATCGCGCGAAATGCTCCTCGCGAAGGCCAACTTGACGCAACATTTCGCGCGCGGCGCTTTCACGCTCGGTGGTATTGCCGACGCCGTTCACCAGCAACGGCTCCATCAGCGCATCGCCTACTGTTTGCCGAGGATTCAGCGAACCGTACGGATTTTGAAAAACGATCTGTACGTCTCGGCGCAGCGCGCGCTGCGCGTCCGGCATTGACGCGTCCTGACCCTCGATCTTCAACGTTCCTTCAGTGGGTTGCTCAATCATTGTCAACAGGCGAGCCAGCGTGCTTTTACCGCAGCCAGATTCGCCAACAACGGCGAGGGTTCTGCCAGGTTGCAATGAAAGTGACACGCCCGACAGCGCCCGCACCACGGCCGGTGCGGCAAACAATCCACGTCGCACGGTGTAGTACCTATGCAAATTTTCCGCTACCAGCATGGGTGTCACCGCGCCCAACACATCGACCTTGTCTACCGATGCAATCATGTCGGCACCCCACTGCGCAGCGGTGTGTGACAAAGCGCATCCCCCAATTCGGCGCTTGCACGCTCGGGAGCAATCGAACAGCGTGCCTGTACGACCGCGCATCGCGGGGCAAACACACAATCTGGCGGACGATCAAACTGACCCGGCACCATTCCTGGAATTGCGGCCAGACGACCTTCGCGGCTCGCGGCGTGTTCGGGCAAAGCAGCGAGCAGCGCTGCGGTGTAAGGATGATGTGGATCGGCAAACAAATCCACTACCGCGGCAGTCTCGACTTGTCGTCCAGCATATTGCACAATCACGCGATCCGCCGTTTCACCGACGACCCCCAGATCGTGGGTAATCAGAACCAGCGCCATTCCCGTGTCACGCTTGAGACTTAACAGCAGATCGAGGATCTGCGCCTGAATGGTCACATCGAGCGCGGTCGTTGGCTCATCGGCGATCAACAGTCGTGGATTGCAAGCCAGTGCCATCGCAATCATCACGCGTTGACACATACCTCCCGAAAGTTGATGCGGAAAGGAGCTGATGCGACTCGGTGCGTCAGGTATCCCGACTTGTTCCAGAAGCTCAATGACGCGCTGACGGCGTGCTTTGCGATCAAACTTCAAATGCGTGGCCAAAGCTTCGCCGATCTGATAACCAACCGTGAAGCACGGATTCAATGAGCTCATCGGCTCCTGAAACACCATGGCGATGTCACGGCCAATGAGCGCGCGTCGTTGCTTTGGCGTCAATGCGGTCAGCTCTTGCCCGTCGAAACACATGCGCTCTGCTGTGACTTTCGCGGTCCAGGGCAGCAAACCCATGATTGCGAGCATTGCGACGGATTTGCCGGAGCCTGATTCACCGACGATGGCGAGCACTTCGTCTCGCTCAACGCCAATGTCAACGCCGTCAACCGCCGTGAATGCGCCACGTTTCGTCGCAAAGCTCACCGTAAGACCGCGAATGTCGAGTAACGGCTCGCTCATGGTCAGGAACGCCGCATTTTGGGATCAAGCGCGTCGCGCAAGCCATCGCCCGCCAGATTAATGGACACCACGGTAATCAAAATCGCGATGCCTGGCAGCGTTACCAGCCAGGGGTCGGATCGAATGAATTCCCGCGCGTCCGCCAGCATGGTGCCCCATTCGGCCGTCGGTGGCTGCGCACCCAACCCCAGAAACCCGAGCGCCGCTGCTTCAAGAATGGCGTCGGAAACGCCAAGTGCCGCCTGCACAATAAGTGGCGACAAACAATTCGGCAGCACGGTAGTGAACATCAAACGCCACGGACCAACACCCGCCACGCGTGCGGCCGTCACGTAGTCCTTACCTAATTCAGTCAGCGCCGAAGCCCGCACGAGTCGTACGTATCGAGGTAAATAAACAATCGTCACAGCGACGATGGTATTCGTCAAACTCGGGCCAAGCACAGCGACCACCAGAATCGCCAGTACCAGACTTGGCACGGCCATGATCAGGTCCATCAGACGGGTCACGACGACATCCACCGTATTGCCCAACGATACGCATGCAAGTCCGAGTAGCACGCCAATGATGAACGACACGCCCATCACGGCCACGCCAATGAACAACGAAATCCGTGCGCCGTGAATGAGTCGCGACAGCATGTCGCGCCCTAAGCCATCAGTGCCCAATATAAAGCGGCCACTTCCACCGTCGGTCCACATGGGTGCTACTCGCACCGCATCGCGAAATTGATCGTTCGGCCCGTACGGCGCGACCACGTCCGCAAGAATTGCAATCAACACGATCAGCAATACGACGACGAGCCCAGCGACTGCACCGCGATTTTCTTTGAATGCATCCCAGAACGCGCGCAGCGGCGACACGTCTTGCGAAACGGTTGGCGACATGTCTGGCAAAACAACCTCAGCCATGTCGAATCCTCGGATTGATGAACCCGTAGGTCAAATCCACAAGCAAATTCACGCCGATCACCACCGAGGAAATCAGCATCACGCCACCCTGCAACGCCGGATAGTCGCGGCGACCAATCGATTCAATCA
>JBDSYI010000523.1:0-2531 GCA_039925745.1 Casimicrobium sp.
ACAATGTCGCGTCGTCGATATCAGCGCGCCCAGCCAGCGTGCACGTGTGGACTTTGCCCTGATTGTGCCGGGCCTCGTGCACCAGTAGCAATGCCGTATTGGCGAGTCCAAGGTAGCTGATATTGGGATCGCCCCAACGTGGTGTGAGCAACAGCAGGCTGTTGGCCTGATAGCCAATGTGAAACGTGTTGGCTGGCGAACAGCAATAGCTTGTTGTGGTGTCACCGATGACGATGCCAGTGATGTTCGCCTCGAACACCAGCCAATCAAAGAGTGAGGCTCGCGTGGTCCACGGCAGCGGCTTCGAAAATCGCATGCGATCCATTGCGACGAGCGTTTGCACAATTCGCCGATCCGCTTCGCGCAGTCCCTGCCCGGGACACGCTGCGGGGCTGTTTGCGGCATCGCCAGCAAGCGTGATATTGATTCGCGAGCGGATCAGCGCAAGCTCCGCAGCAGACGGGCAGCGCGCCAGCACCTCATCAACTCGCTCAACTTTGCTGACACAAAACGTCACGCCTTCGTCCGCGTAGCCGCGAAGCACGGTGGCGCTCACGACAGCCGGATCAAGCGCGTAACGATGATTCGGCATGCGTGCGCTGCTGGCGGACCGGAACAATCGCTTGATTGCTACCGGCGCTGCCGCCTGACAGGCACCGCCAACGGCGACTGGCACTGCAAAGTCATAGCCTTCATCGTGAAACGCCAGATTGGTCAACGACGCGTTGCGCACTGTGGTGCAGTCGTTTCCCACGCCGTAAAAATGTGTTTTTGTCACGCCATCATCATAGAAAAAGCGGCACACCGCCTGCTTGCCAGCGCTGACGCTGTCGGCTGATTCGGCCGGAAAAGCGACGCCCGTTCGCTCGAACCCATCAGGCAGACCGTCTAGCAGGGTGATTTCGTTGGCGCGCCCAGTCATAAAGTACGCATCGACCGCCTTGTTGCGGTACTCAACGACGGTCACCGGCGATGCCCACACGCTGCTGGTCGTCACCGCGACGCAGCTAGACGCCACCAGAAACCCACGCATAAGCCGACTTAACCGACATAGTTCACTCAATGAGATCAATTTCAACTCCAACGATAATTCAAACGTGTCTATAAAGACGCAATCGAGTCGCTGAACCCGACAGGAACCCTGGAAGTGAAGTGCAGCGTCGGCATTCCTCACCAAGCGGGCTGCCGACGACCGACGATCTAAGCACTACGGTCGCTCTCGGTAACGATGCGCCAAGTGTGCACGTGCGCGCTGCAGACGCCCAGTAGTTTGCCGACTGCGTCTGCCGGACCGCGCCGCGATGCCAACGGTTGCGTGCCCCCCGCCAAATCAAACCAAGTGCGCAGCAGCTATCAGTTCACGCGTATAAGCCTGTTGCGGCGCGTCAAATAGCGCAAGCGTTTCACCCTGTTCGACCACATCGCCATCTTTCATCACCATCACCCGATGCGCCATGGCTCGAATGACGGCAAGGTCGTGGCTGATGAAGATGTAGGACAGGCCGTGGCTCTTTTGCAGATCAGCCAGCAGTGCCAATACCTGCTGTTGCACCGAGGCGTCCAATGCTGAGGTCGGTTCATCGAGAACAAGCACCTCCGGCTCCAGAACTACAGCTCGCGCAATAGCAATGCGCTGGCGCTGACCGCCAGAGAATTCGTGCGGATAGCGTTGCAGCACGCCAGCAACGCCCTTTGCGGCAGATAACCCGACTTCGTCAAGAATCGCCAGTATTTTGTCGTCACGCTGGGCCTTGCTCAGGTCCGCGCGATGCAGAGCCAGGCCTTCGCCTACGATCTGACCTACTGTCATGCGCGGTGACAACGAAGCAAACGGATCCTGCAACACCACCTGCATGCGCTTTCTCATGCCGCGGAGCGTGGCGCGATCAGCGTTGTCGATGCGCACATTACCCATTCGCACTTGCCCGTTCGAGATCGACTGTAGCGCGAGCAAGGCCATACCTAGTGTGGTTTTTCCTGAACCGGATTCGCCAACGATGCCGAGGGTTTCGCCGCGACGCAATTGCAATGTAGCGTTTTTAACGGCGTGAAATTGTGCCTTGGAGAACCAGCCCGATGCTGACTCAAAGGTCACTCGAACTTCGCGGCCTTCTACAAGGATCGGCGCATCAGCAGCCAGTGCCTGCACGACACGTTGAGGCCGCGTGGCCAACAAACGGCGCGTGTAGGCATGCTGCGGGTTGCTAAAAACGCTCTCGGTCTCGCCGATTTCCACCAGTTTGCCGCGCTCCATCACGCCGACGCGATGGGTGAAGCGGCGCACCAGATTCAGGTCGTGCGTGATGAACCACAGCGCCATCCCCATCTCACGCTGTAACTCCTCGAGCAGCAATAGAATTTGCGCCTGAATGGTGACGTCCAGCGCGGTCGTCGGCTCATCACAAATCAGAAGCTTCGGCTTGCAGGCCAGCGCCATAGCGATCATCGCGCGCTGTCGCTGGCCGCCTGACAGTTGATGCGGATAGAAATCGACCCGCTTGTCGGGCTCGGGGATACCGGTACGTGCCAAC
>JBDSYI010000524.1:0-17921 GCA_039925745.1 Casimicrobium sp.
GTGGATGCGTTAACCGTGAAATCAAGCACTTTCGCGGCTTGCAACCATGAATTCAACATGTTGTTGGCGTCGCCCACCCAGGTCACGATCTTGCCTTTGATGTCGCCACGCTGTTCAACAAATGTGAAGATATCGGCGAGCACCTGGCACGGATGGTGATCGTCGGTGAGGCCGTTGATCACGGGAACACGCGAATATTCAGCAAACTTTTCGACGACGCTTTGATGAAACGTGCGGATCATCACGACGTCAACCATGCGGCTCACCACGCGCGCTAAATCTTCGACCGGTTCACCACGCGAAATCTGCGACGCTTCGCTGGTCAAAAAAATCGCTGAACCACCGAGCTGATTCATGCCAGCTTCAAAACTTACCCTTGTGCGCGTGGAGTTCTTCTCGAACACCATCGCGAGCGTGCGGTCACGCAGCGGGTGATACAGCTCATAGCGCTTGAACCGATCCTTGATGATGCGCGTGCGTTCGAACAGGTACGCGTATTCCTCGGCAGAAAAATCGCTCATTTGCAGGAAATGGCGCACATTCGCGACTGGCACGGAGGGTACGGAATGCACGCCGGACGCCGTACGGGCGGCGTGAACAGTGTTCGCAGGATTGTGATCAGCGGTCATAGGCATTGCGAGTTTGCAGCGCTTATAAAAGAAGGAGTTTACCCGCGTTGCTAAAATTGAATTCTGTAGGGCCTTGTCCATCTAGTGCCCGGTGATTAGGCCAACACATGACCCTCAGCGCCGATTCCGCGCTCACCTTTGCCGCCTCAGCGTTCGTTGATAGCGATCTCGTCATCAAAGGGATCACGCTGGACGGCCAACAGTTTCGTCCGAGTGACTGGTCGGATCGTTTGTGCGGTGTGATGTCGGCGTTCGGTGCGGACGAACAGTTGCGCTACAGCCCGCTGATCACGCCGGCGTTTCGCGACGGGCTGCGCTGCGTCATTGTGCGCCGTGAACTGGCCGAGCTGGAACCGCGACTGTTCAAATTCTTTTTGAGCTTCGCGGTCGACAATGATTTGCAGATCACGTTTGACGCGGATGCGGTGGCGACGCTGTTGCCCGATACAGTGCGCCGCATGTCACGTGATACGCCCGCTGTTGCGGCAAACGCAGCCCCCGCAGCGACGATTAAAAACGAAGACTACTAAAACAAAAAAAGGCCCCGAAGGGCCTCTTTAACTCACCAGAGTCGTATCTAAAGACTTAAGCGGCTGCTTTGGCGACAGTTGCGCCCATGCCCTTAACGGCGCGAACGAGGTTACTTTTCACGCGTGAGGCGAGGTTCTTGTGAACAATGCGCTTGTCGGCGATACGGTCGATGACCGATTGTGATTCCTGCATCTGCTTTTGTGCTGCGGGTTGATCGCCGGCGAGGACGGCTTTTTGTACTTTTTTGACTGCGGTGCGAAGCTGCGTGCGCAAAGATGCGTTGTGAGCACGCTGTTTGTCGTTTTGACGGGCGCGTTTTTTAGCTTGAGCGGAATTTGCCATGGCGAATGCTTTTTATGTATCGAATCTGGTGAACCCGCTATTCTACGGAGTAAATCCGAGTCCTGCAACTCAACTCCCTACCCATCGCATCATTTGAACCTCTTTAGATCCATTGTCGGTGTCTCCGCCATGACGTCGCTGTCCCGCGTGGCGGGCTTGGCCAACCAGATGGTCATGGCCAAAGTGTTCGGCGCAGGCGCCGTCAACGACGCCTTTGAGATCGCATTCCAGCTCCCAAACATGATGCGGCGAATGTTCGCGGAGGGCGCATTTGCGCAAGCTTTTGTGCCGCTGATAGCCGAATACAAAAGCCAACGCGGCGAAGCGGCCACTCACCAACTGATCAATCGCGTGGCAACGTTGCAACTCGTATCGTTGCTCGTTGTGACCGTACTTGGCATCGTAGCTGCGCCCTGGTTGATTACGCTTTTTGCGGCTGGTTTTGCCAAGACCGAGGGAAAAACGCTCCTTGCGACCCAGCTTTTGCAGATCATGTTTCCGTATTTGTTGTTCATTTCGCTGACCGCGTTGGCCGGTGGCGTGATGAACATCTGGAAAAAATTTGCTATTCCCGCCTTCACGCCAGTGTTGCTCAACCTGTGCATGATCGCGGCCGCATTGTGGGCGACGCCTTACTTCGCCGAGCCGATTCATGCCCTGGCGTGGGGCGTGGTGGCGGGTGGCGTGGCGCAACTTTCGCTGCAATTGTGGCCGTTGTACAAACTTGGCATGTTTCCGCGCCTGGATTTCCACTTTCGCGACGAAGGCGTCCAGCGCATGCTGAAAACAATGGCACCGGCGCTGGTCGGTGTGTCCATCGCGCAGATCAGCATGTTGATTAACGTTGGCTATGCGTCCGGTTTTGGCGATGGTGCGGTGAGTTGGCTGAAAAAAGCAGATCGCCTGATGGAGCTGCCGACCGCTTTGCTGGGGGTGGCGATTGGCACGGTCATTCTGCCCACATTAGGCACGTTGCGCAGCGAGAAAAACATGCGCGGTTACGGCGAATTGCTGGACTACGGCATGCGCTTCGCATTGATCGCGACGCTGCCCGCGATGGCCGTGATGAGTGTCCTCGCGACGCCGATGGTTGCCACGTTGTTTCAGCGCGGCGCATTCAGCCCCGACGACGTTGCAAGAACTGGCCCCGCGGTCGCGGCCTACGCCGTAGGCATTGTCGCGCTGGTGTGGATAAAGATTTTGGCACCGGCTTTCTACGCACAACAGGACACCAAAACACCCGTGAAGATCGGCATCCGCGTGCTGCTGATCACCCAGTTGTTCAATCTGCTTTTTGTGTTCGTCGTGTTCAGTCGATTCGCGCCCCTTTTGCTGCACGCAGCGCTCGCGCTGTCGACCAGCCTCGGCGCGGTGCTCAACGCATGGTGGCTGTATCGAGGGTTGCTCACTCGGGGCGTGTACGTGCCGCAGGCGGGCTGGGCGCAGTTCGCCTGGAAGTTGCTGGTAGCCACGCTCTTTACGACGGCGTTGATCGTTCTCGCCAAACCCATTGATGTGTGGTGGGTGCATGCGCAAGAAATTCCGCGTGCTTCCATGCTCGCAGCGCTGTTTGCGCTGGGGGGCTTCACCTATCTTGGCGTGCTGTATTGCTTCGGGTTTCGCTTGCGCGATATGCGGCGCTAACGCTTCTGTGGGAGCGGTTGTACCGCGATCGCTCGTCGTTAACTTGTTCGCGGTAGAACCGCTCCCACAGTTTCAAGCCCCTACGAAAACTTGCGCGGCACGCGTTTCTTCTCCGACTCTGGCACCGGCGCCAGCGCGCGAATGTGCAGCACATGATCCACCAGCTCAAAACCATGATCTTTCACGATTTTGGCGATAAGTTTCTCGATTTGTGCGTCGTGAAATTCGACGACCTTGCCGGTATTCACGCAGACGATGTGATCGTGCTTGTCGCCTTCATTTAGCTCAAAGATCGACTTGCCGCCTTCGAAGTGATGGCGCTTCAACAACCCCGCCTGCTCAAACTGAGTCAGCACACGATAAATCGTAGCCAGACCGACGTCGAGTCCTTCATCCATCAGCAGGCGATACACGTCCTCTGCGGTCATGTGGCGCACTTTTGATCCTTGAAACAGGTCGAGCACCTTCATGCGCGGCAACGTCGCCTTGAGTCCGGCGTCTTTAAGGTCTTGAGCGTGGGCCATAGTCAAAAAACGTCAAAAGGAAGGGGTGAAAATGGTTACTTGCGGCATCGACTGGCATGCCGCGAGTCGAACTAACGCTTGCCTTGGCTATCATACCCGCCTTACCGCCTCGTGCTCAAGCTTCCCAGACCATGCGCTTATTCAGTTTTATCGCCGCCACCGCCCTCGCAATGCTTCTCTCGGGCTGCGGCCTCGTCTACAAGATGGAGATCAATCAGGGCAACTACATCACGCAGGACATGGTGGCCAAACTCAAAGAGGGCCAGACCCGCCAGCAGGCGCGCCTGGTGCTTGGAACGCCGACTACGGAGAGCATTTTTCACAAGGACCGTTGGGACTATGTTTATTCGCTTGAGCGTCGCGGCCGTCCGATAACGTCGCACAAATTGACGGTGCTTTTCGTCGACGACAAAGTGAAAAGCTGGACCGACGTGAATCTGCCGACCTCGCCGGTGGTGGATCGCGATCCGGCGTACGCGAACCTCGAAAAAGATAAACGATCAGATGAGGGTGGCGCGAGTTGGTGGTCGAAGCTCGGTGATTGGTGGCGTAAGTAGGTCCGGCGCCGTGTCGGCCAGCAAACTAGCCATCGCTGGCGCCTCTGGCAAGATGGGGCGCATGCTGCTGGAGGCGTGCGCTTCCGATGCCGACACGGTCTTGGTCGCCGCCCTCGATGCGCCGCAAAGTCCGGCGATTGGCGTATCGGCGAAGGCGTTCGGCGGTAATGTTGATGTCGCCGTTACTGCCGACGCAGCAGGCGTCCCGCGTGGCGCAGTGCTCATCGATTTCACCCGACCCGATGCCACCTTGACGTACCTTGACGCTTGCGTCGCCGGTGGCGTTGGCATGGTGATCGGAACGACCGGTTTTGACGACACTGGCAAGGCCAAAATCGCCGAAGCTGCGAAAAAAATTCCGATTGTGTTCTCCCCGAATTATTCGGTCGGTGTGAACACGGTTTTTAAATTACTCGAACTCGCGGCCAAATCTTTGAACGAGGGCTACGACGTCGAAATCCTCGAAATGCATCACCGCATGAAGGTCGATGCGCCGTCGGGCACCGCGCTCAAACTCGGAGAAATCATTGCCGAGGCGCAAGCAACGAAGCTCGCCGACCGCGCTGTGTATGCCCGCGAAGGGCACACTGGTGAGCGCAAAAACGGCACTATCGGCTTCGCGGCGCTGCGCGGTGGCGACGTGGTGGGTGATCACACGGTGGTCTTCGCTGGCGTCGGCGAGCGCATAGAAATCGTCCACAAATCGGCGAGTCGTGCCACTTACGCCGTTGGTGCGATACGGGCGGCAAAGTTCTTGCAAGGGAAGTCGAACGGATTGTTCGACATGCATGACGTTTTGGGCTTGAAATAGCGGTCGGCGGGGTAACAGCTTTGTGCTGAAACCTCCATTTGACCGGGGCTAAGCTCGAAATATTCGATAAGTCGATATAAGCCGGAAATCGCAGTGAGCCCCAATGCAGCGGTGCTTACGCCTAAAAGACGTTTCCCGACAAAGGTTGAAATGGGCAGAGCAGACGTAACTGGAGGCGCAGCCTCTAACAGCGGCAAGCGCATCAGCGCGCGCTGTCCACGCTGCTACGACAGCTTCCCTTGCGGCGCGAATGCCGGATCGTGCTGGTGCCAGACGCTACCGCCGCTTTGTTTGTCGCCGCAACCTCCGGATCTTGTCGGCAAAGGCTGTCTTTGCGCTGCCTGTCTGCGAGCTGCCCTTCGCGCGGATCGCGCTGACGGCACAGGGTCGGCCGGATAGCCTGCGTTGGCCATCTTTTTGGTGCGCCACACGGCGCCCGACATCAAGCCTGGCGTGATCTATGCCGCGAGCAACGTACCTGTGCACGAGGCCGAATTCATGCGCGTGATGCCGCTTATTGATGCCGCACTTCCGCAAGAGGCGCTGATCGTCACCAGCCATTTGTCGCGCTGCCGACGGCTGGCCGACTTTCTGTCGATGCGTGGCACCGGCCGCATCGTGGTCGTCGACCCAAGGCTGACCGAGCGCGATCTCGGTCGCTGGACCGGGAAGCTTTGGGAACAGATTCCTCGCGACGAGGCGAAAGAATTCGACGGCAATTTCCTTGACCACTGGCCACCGCCAGTGGAAACCGAAAACGGCCCCGTGCTGCGCGGTCTGAATGTGTATCCGCGCCTCGGTGCAGGCGAATCGGTGCGCGCAATGCAGACGCGTGTGATCGAAGGCTTCGAGGCCGCGTGGGAGATCGCGGAAGGGCGCAATCTGGTCATCATCTCGCACGCCGGACCGATCGCCGCGATGATCGCCTATTGGCAAGGCGAAATCCTCCGGCGCGGTATTGATCCTTCGCCGGGTTGTGGCGACGTGGTGCAGTTGGCCAACGTTGATGGGCAGCAGCGAGCGTTTATCGCGCGACGAGCCACAGCCGTCGCAGAGACCAACAGCTTTTAGCTGATCGCCCCTTTGTACAGGGGAAGAAGCGGTAAATTGGCACTTTCCGACTTTTGCTATTTTGAGGCTACAGCCCCAATGAAATAGAAGTTCGGGCGTAAAGCTTATATAAATTGTGCGCCGTTAATCGGGTACAATCGACAAGCTCTAGACACAAGATTTCGCGCGCTCTTAAGTTTTTTGAGTTGATCATCGTTTTGACCAACGCTTCGCGCGCAAAGTCCCGTTACCGCGCCATTGTTGGTGATCGATCATTGAGTTGATCGGCGTTAACCGCGCACTAGGGCTCGCAAATTAATCGACTGCCGCTCCTTCGTCGCTGCGGCGGTCTTCGCACAGAGCCGGACTATGACCCTTCCTACGCACCCTAACAGCACGTCGTCGCTGTTACCTATTTTCACGCCCGCCCTACTCGCACTAGCCGACGGAACCGTGTTTCGGGGACGCAGCTTTGGCGCGGTGGGTCAGGCGACCGCTGAGGTCGTGTTCAACACCGCCATCACCGGTTATCAAGAAATTCTTACCGACCCGTCGTACGCAGGCCAGTTCGTTACGCTGACCTATCCGCACATCGGCAATGTCGGCGTCAATCCGGAAGACGTTGAGTCGCACAAAGTTTTTGCTGCTGGCCTCATCATCCGCGACCTCTCGATGGTCGTGTCGAGCTTTCGTGCCACGCAGTCGCTCGATGATTATCTGAAAGCCGCTGGCGTCGTCGGTATCTCCGATATCGACACCCGCAAATTGACCCGAATCCTGCGCGACAAAGGCGCACAAAACGGCTGCATTCAGTCTGGTGAGGTCGATGAAGTCAGGGCGATTGCCGCCGCCCGCGCTGCGCCCAACATGGTCGGGCTTGATCTTGCCAAAGTCGTTTCCTGCACCGCACCCTATGAGTGGACGCAAAGCACCTGGGCGCTGGGCGCCGGGTACGCTGTGCGCGAACGCGGCGCAGCGGAGTTTCACGTCGTCGCCTATGACTACGGCGTCAAGTTCAACATCCTTCGCATGCTTGCCGAGCGTGGTTGCAAACTGACCGTCGTGCCCGCGCAGACAAGCGCCAAAGACGTGCTCGCAATGAAACCCGACGGTGTGTTCCTGTCGAACGGTCCCGGCGATCCCGAGCCGTGCGATTACGCCATCGCAGCGATCAGGGAAATCGTCGACAGCGGAATGCCCACGTTCGGCATTTGCCTTGGCCATCAGCTGCTCACGCTCGCGAGCGGCGGCAAAACATTGAAGATGAAAACAGGTCATCACGGTGCCAATCATCCGGTGAAAGATATGGACGACGGTCGCGTCCTGATCACCTCGCAAAACCACGGGTTTGCGGCTGACGCCAACAACCTGCCGGCGAACCTTCGTGTCACGCATCTGAGCCTGTTTGACGGTACGCTGCAAGGCATTGCGCGCACCGACAAACCCGCATTCAGCTTTCAGGGCCACCCCGAAGCAAGCCCCGGTCCGCATGACGTGGCGTATCTGTTTGACCGGTTCATCCAGTTGATGGGCGAGCCATCGTGAGTTCGCTGAAAACTAGGCAACTGATCCTCGTCCGCCACGGGGAGACCGACTGGAACGCCGAAGGCCGGATTCAGGGCATGCTCGACGTGCCGTTGAATGCGCTCGGCGTTCAGCAAGCGGAGTTGACCGCGGCTGAAATTGCTCGCACGATTGACGTGGCTGAACTGGTGTCGAGCGATCTGGTGCGTACGCGCGAAACGACCAGACCGATCAACGAAGCAACCGGTTTTGAACCGCGCTTCGACTCGCGAATTCGCGAGCGGCACTTCGGCGTTTGGCAAGGCAAGACTTACGATGAATGGCGCGTTCTCGATGCCGAGGGAATGGCTCGCTACAACGCGGGCGATCCCGACTACGGCCCGGAAGGTGGCGAAACGGCGACCGGATTTCTCGCGCGGTGCGTGAGTGCCGTGTCTGACCTCGTCACTATCAGCAACGAAAAGACGCTGATCCTAGTCACCCACGGTGGCGTGGTCAGTTCGATGGTGCGACATGCGCAGGGGCTTAACCCGCAAAGTGCGCGCACCTGGAACGTGCCGAATGCCTCCATCAGCGAATGGCGCGTTGAATACGTCAACGACGAACCGGTTTTTTACGTCGACCGCATCGGCGATGTCTCCCATCTGGAGCATGCTGAAGTCGCGCTCGACGAAGTAGATAAGTAGAAGCACTATGCCAAAACGTACCGACATTAAAAGTATCCTCATCATCGGCGCCGGCCCGATCATCATTGGTCAGGCCTGCGAGTTCGATTACTCCGGCGCGCAGGCGTGCAAAGCGCTGCGCGAAGAGGGCTACAAAGTCATCCTTGTCAACTCGAATCCTGCGACGATCAGGACCGACCCGGAGATGGCAGATGTGACCTACATCGAGCCGATCACAGCGGCCGTGATTGAACGCATCATCGAGAAAGAAAAGCCCGACGCGTTGCTGCCGACGATGGGCGGGCAAACCGCGCTCAACGCCGCGATGGAGCTGTCCAAAAATGGCGCCCTCAAGCGGCACAACGTCGAGCTGATTGGTGCCAACGAAGAGGCGATTGAAAAAGCCGAGGACCGCTGGAAATTCAAAGCCGCGATGACCAAAATCGGTCTCGGCTCTGCGCGCTCCGGCATCGCGCATTCGATGGAAGAAGCGCACGCCGTACAAAAAACGTTGGGCTTCCCGACCGTCATCCGCCCGAGCTTCACGATGGGCGGCAGCGGCGGAGGTATCGCTTACAACCACGAAGAATTCGTCACCATTTGCAAGAACGGGCTTGAACTTTCACCCACCACTGAGCTTTTGATCGAAGAATCACTGCTCGGCTGGAAAGAGTTCGAGATGGAAGTGGTGCGCGACAAAAAAGACAACTGCATCATCATCTGCTCGATTGAAAACCTCGACCCGATGGGCGTGCACACCGGTGACTCGATCACGGTTGCGCCAGCGCAAACGCTGACCGACAAGGAATACCAGATCATGCGCAATGCATCGATCGCGGTGCTGCGCGAAATCGGCGTCGATACCGGTGGCTCCAACGTGCAGTTCTCGATCAACCCGAAAGACGGGCGCATGATCGTGATCGAGATGAATCCGCGCGTGTCGCGTTCGTCTGCACTGGCTTCAAAAGCGACGGGCTTTCCGATTGCTAAAGTTGCTGCAAAACTCGCGGTGGGCTACACGTTAGACGAGTTGAGAAACGAAATCACCGGCGGCGCGACACCCGCGTCGTTCGAACCCACCATTGATTACGTCGTCACCAAAATTCCCCGCTTCGCATTCGAAAAATTCAAGGAAGCCGATCCCCACCTCACCACGCAAATGAAGAGCGTCGGCGAGGTGATGGCGATTGGCCGCACCTTCCAGGAATCGCTGCAAAAAGCCCTGCGTGGGCTTGAAGTCGGCGTCGATGGTTTCAATCTGAAATCGGTCGATCCGGACAAGATCAGCGAGCAGTTGTCGAACCCAACCCCCGATCGCCTCTGGTACGTAGCCGATGCATTTGGTGTTGGTATGTCGGTCGCGGAGGTGTTCGAGGACACCGCGATTGATCCGTGGTTTCTGGAGCAAATCAAAGAGATCGTGGACCTCGAACTAGCGATTGAAAAGCGCACACTGGAATCGATCAGCGCCGATGAAATGCGCCATTTAAAGCGCAAAGGCTTTTCGGATCGCCGCCTCGCCTATTTGCTCAAAACTGATCAGGACGCGCTCCGTACCGTACGTCATGCGCTCGGCGTAAGACCCGTTTACAAGCGCGTCGACACCTGCGCAGCTGAGTTCTCGACCAAGACCGCCTACATGTATTCGACCTACGAGGAAGAGTGCGAAGCAGAGCCGTCAAACAAGAAAAAAATCATGGTGCTTGGCGGCGGCCCGAACCGCATCGGGCAGGGCATCGAGTTCGACTATTGCTGCGTGCATGCCGCGATGGCGTTGCGCGAAGACGGTTACGAGACCATTATGGTCAACTGCAATCCTGAAACCGTGTCGACCGATTACGACACTTCTGATCGTCTGTATTTTGAGCCGGTCACGCTTGAAGACGTTCTGGAAATCGTCCACGTCGAAAAGCCGGTCGGTGTCATCGTGCAATATGGCGGGCAAACGCCTCTGAAGCTGGCGCGTGATCTGGAGCGTTGCGGTGTGCCCATCATTGGCACCACGCCGGATGCAATTGACGTCGCCGAAGATCGCGAACGCTTCCAGAAACTGCTGCAAGATATCGGCCTCAAACAGCCACCAAATCGCACCGCACGCGATGAAGCGAGTGCCTTGCGCCTGGCTGAAAAGATCGGTTATCCGCTCGTCGTGCGCCCCAGCTACGTGCTCGGTGGCCGTGCCATGGAAATCGTTCATGCGCCTGAAGATCTTGAGCGCTACATGCGCGAAGCGGTCAAGGTGTCAAACGATTCGCCGGTGCTGCTCGATCGTTATTTGAACGATGCCATTGAAGTCGACGTGGATGCACTGTGTGACGGCACCGATGTCGTACTAGGCGGCATCATGGAACATATCGAGCAGGCGGGCGTTCACTCGGGCGACTCGGCGTGTTCGCTGCCGCCGTATTCACTGTCGGACGAATTGCAGGACGAACTGCGGCGGCAGACCGTGCTCATGGCGTTGGCGCTTAAGGTCGTCGGCCTCATGAACGTGCAGTTCGCGGTTAAAGTCGAGGACGGCAAAGACGTCGTCTACGTGCTCGAAGTGAACCCGCGCGCTTCGCGCACTGTGCCGTTTGTCTCCAAAGCGACGGGGCGTCAGTTGGCAAAGATTGCCGCGCGCTGCATGGCCGGTCAATCGCTCAAATCGCAAGGCATTGTTGGCGAAGCGATTCCACCGTATTTCTCGGTGAAAGAGGCGGTGTTTCCGTTCAACAAGTTCCCTGGCGTCGACACGATTCTCGGCCCCGAGATGAAGAGCACGGGCGAAGTGATGGGCGTCGGCTATAGCTTTGCCGAGGCATTCGAAAAGTCGCAACTTGCTGCCGGCACAGTTCTGCCGATTGCAGGCAAAGTCTTCCTGTCGGTGAAGCATGGTGACAAGTCCAAAATCGGTGAGATCGCGCGCATTCTGCACGGCGTCGGCTTCACACTGGTTGCCACCAAAGGTACGGCGGCGGCTGTCAGCGAAGCTGGTGTGCCGGTCGAAATCGTCAAAAAAGTGCAGGAAGGCCGCCCCAACATCGTAGACATGATCAAGGACGGTCAGCTCGCACTGGTCATCAACACCGTGGAAGAAAAGCGCGGCGCAGTCGCTGACAGCTCCTACATCCGTCGCGCGGCACTCGCCGCTCGGTTGCCGATCTACACCACCATTGCCGGCGCAAAGGCCGCTGCAATGGGCATTCAGGACGGCCCCGAGTTAACCCCGTACTCGTTGCAGTCTCTTCTGAAAGAAGTTGTAGTACAGTAGAACGGTTAACGCCGTTACTAGATTCGGCCCGCCGAGAGCGAATTCGGCGGGCTTTATTTTTTTGTCCGCGTTCCTTCGTAAAAGGGGCAGGAAAGTCGAAGAAGTCCACAAAAAATGAGCACAATCCCCATCACCAAAGTCGGCGCAGAACAACTTAAGGCGGAACTGCATCGCCTAAAAACGGTTGATCGAATCGAGACGTCAAAAGCCATCGGCGAAGCGCGCCTACAAGGCGATATCAGCGAAAACGCCGAATACGAAGCCGCGAAGGAAAAGCAGTCCTTTATCGAGGGCCGCATTCAGGAAATCGAAGGAAAACTCGGCAACGCGCAAGTCATTGACCCGAAAACAATCAACTCCGAAGGCAAAGTCGTGTTCGGAGCCACGGTTGAGTACGAAGACTGCGACACCGAGAAGAAATCAACGTATCAAATCGTGGGCGAGGACGAGGCCGATTTCAAAATCGGCAAAATTTCCATTGGCTCACCATTGGCACGCGCGTTCATCGGCAAATCCGCTGGCGACGTGGTCGAAGTGCAGGCACCGGGCGGTGCCCGCGATGTTGAGATTCTCAGCGTTCGCTACATCTGAGTTTCAAGCAGCGTGAAGCGCAGTGTCATTGCGCTTCACCTGGGGTTAAACCGCTAACAGCTCCACATCGAACATCAAGGTTGCGTTCGGCGGAATCACGCCGCCCGCGCCACGTGCGCCGTAGCCTAGTTCCGCCGGAATGATCAGGGTGCGCGCACCGCCGATTTTCATGCCCTGCACGCCTTCGTCCCAGCCTTTAATGACGTGTCCT
Organism: Casimicrobium sp.; assembly: GCA_039925745.1. Taxonomy (GTDB): domain Bacteria; phylum Pseudomonadota; class Gammaproteobacteria; order Burkholderiales; family Casimicrobiaceae; genus Casimicrobium. The sequence goes on from JBDSYI010000524.1 coordinate 12,333, forward strand.
GCACCGAGCGGAAAGCTAAACGGGTCGCCGCGATCTTTGCTGGAGTCGAATTTCGCGCCTTTCACGCCGTCGTTGTAGAGCCAGCCCGTGTAGTGCACGCTGACGTGCGCGCCAGCGTTGGCTTCGGTGCCGGTGCCGAGGGTGGTGTCGTCATACTGGAGTCCGGAGGCGGTGGTTTGCATGATGGTTACGCTTAGTGAAATTACAAAGATGAGAATCGTAGCAGCGTTGGCGATAGAGGCGAATCGGTGGGCAAAAACCAAAAATCGTTCGTCTGCGTAACCATCGGTTGCCTTGGTGCCGTTTGGCCCACTGTGTGCTGTTACGCTTAAATTTCAAAAAAACGGGTGCTTTCATGAAAAAGTCTTGTCTCAAACTCGTCGCAAGCGGCCTCTTTGCAGCGTCGGCACTGGCTGCGCTTCCCGCATTTGCGCAGACCGCCGCGCCAGCACTCGATCCTGATTCACCCGAGGCGAAATTCGGCGTGTCGTCCGGGCCGGGTGTGAGTGGTCGTTTGCTGGCAACAGGCGGAGTGTCGACGATTGAGGGTTCAGGTGGAGGCGGGCTCGGCACCTGGGCGCTGATCACGGGCTATGGCACGGACAATCAAATCGGAGCAAACGCGCATTACACCGTCGCCAAAACCCGTGACTATGGGTTGCAAACCGGCGGTGTGGCGATTGGCTTATATGACCGCGTCGAGCTGTCGTATGCGAATCAGCAATTTGACACGAAAGACGTGTTGGTTGCGATCAGCCCCACGCTGCGCGGATACAAGCTGAAGCAGGACGTGTTTGGACTGAAAGTACGCGTGCTGGGCAACGCGGTTTATGACCAGGACACATGGATTCCGCAAATCGCTGTTGGCGTGCAATACAAGGACAACAAGGACGCCACGGTGATTCCGTTTTTGAACGGCGCATTGGCAGCGTTGAACCCTAGCATCCGCAACAGCGGCACTGACTTCTACGTCGCAGCTAGCAAACTCTATCTCGACAAGAGCATTCTGGTGAACGGCACGGTGCGCTTCACCAAGGCCAATCAGTACGGATTGCTCGGCTTTGGCGGGCCGGACGGACACCGTTATCGACCTGAATTCGAGGGTTCGATTGCGTACCTGTTCCGTCGAGATTTCGTGGTCGGAGCCGAAGTGCGCACCAAGCGCGGCAACCTGGCAAACCCCGCGTTGAACCTTCGCGAGCAGGCTGCATTCGACGTGTTTGCCGCGTACTTTCCCACCAAGAACGTATCGCTAACGGCAGCGTACGTTGACCTTGGAGAGATCGTGGGCGCGCTCACGGCAAACCGGCGGCAGAGTGGCGCGTATCTGTCGTTGCAGGTTGGGTTTTAGGCCGATAGCTGCGTCGTAAGGAACTCGAAGCGGTTCCGTCTCGCGCAACCGCCGCCGGCGTTTCATTGGGCGACGTTCATGCACCGCGATTGGCAGAACCGCTTTGACTTTCGCGCTACCGATTCAGCTTGCGGCTGAAACGACGTCTAATATTGGGTTACAGGCCAAATTTGTATAAAGTCGACTTTTTGGAAATTATGCTGCTAGCCCATGTGGAATAGCGCTTTTGGCTCAAAGCTGTTTGGCTGAACCCGGGGCCAAACCCATCCGCTGCGCGGCGTTCGTTGCCTGAGCGCGAATCAATGGCTGATGCGTTGCCAAATCTGGCTCGCCAAAAATTATTTGCGCCTATGTACGCTAGTACACAGAGAGGATGTGCCGATTGCCCGACACTCGCTCATGACGGGCTCGCCAAATTGTCAGAGTGTTGTGTTCCAGTCGATTGCAAAGCGCTTCGAACCCAGCCTTGATCAATGCGTGCGGCGTTTGACACTCGTCAACACGGCGGCTGCGAAATGCCGACACCACTGAGCCATGCACGAAAGGGACAGCGTTATGCACACATCCATCTCTCGACCCAGTGAACATGCTTCGAGGCTGATTGGCCTGCTTTCGCTGTCGCTTGTTACGCTCGCTGCGACGTTGTCGTCGACCGTTTCCGCGTTGCCGCTTTTCGCGCGACAAACCGGTCAGAATTGTGTGTCCTGCCATGCAGGCGGGCAATTCCCTGAGCTGACGCCGTACGGTCGAATGTTCAAGTTGACGGGGTACACGTTGGGACAACGAACCGTGCCACTCTCGGTGATGGGCGTGATCAGCAGCTCCCGCGTTGCCAATACGTCGAAGAGCGATGACCCGGGCAGTGATTTCCAGAAGAACAATCAGGCCATTTTCGCAACCGGAAGCCTGTTTCTCGGTGGCAAGATTACCGACAACATCGGCGCATTCGTTCAGATCAGTCACGACCCGTATGCGACGCAGTCGGATGACGGGCGCTTCCACGGTCACACCAGCGCCGACAACATTGATCTCCGGTATGCCGACCGATTTATCAACGAGATGCGCGACCTTGTGGTGGGTGTTTCGGTCAACAACAATCCATCGTTAGCGGACCCGTGGAGCACCGCGCCAGCGTGGATGCAATATGTGCCAGTCCCAAGTCCAAGCAGCAGCCGGTTCGTCGACGGCAACGCGCCGTATCCGGGGTATGCAGCGGGCGGCAATCTGGCCGGTGTTACCGCTTATGGCTACTGGAATAAGACGATCTACGCTGAATTGGGCGGCTACGCGACCTCGCGTGGGGCGTTGTCATTCATGAGCGCAGGCCTTAAAAACGACGAAATCACCAAGCTGCGCGGCATCAATCCGTACTGGCGACTGGCATGGACGCGCGAATGGGGCGCGCACAACATCATGTTGGGCACCGCTGGGATGATGGCGCGAATCTACGACGATCCGCTCGATACGTCGGATGCCTCGACCACGCACCGCACGCGCGACTTGAGCGTCGATGCGCAGTATCAGTATTTGCTGGATCCGCATTCGGTCACTGGACAATTTGTGTATTCGCGTGGCAACTACCGATACCCAGGCTTTCTGGCAAACGTGCCGGCGGCGTTTGTCGCGGCCAATGGCAGCGCCCTTGCCAACTCGAACGGACGCGATACGACCGATCTTGTGCGAGCGAAGGTAAGCTATATCTATCAGGCCCGCTATGGCGGAAGCTTGGGCTTCTTCGGTTTGACCGGCAGCACCAATACCGCCAATCAGTCGTCGGGCTACAGCCCGGACACCCTGACGATTACCTCCAGTCCCGGTGTCGAAGCCCCGTCGGAGCGCGTAGGTGGCAATCTGTCCGGAAACCCAGCCACACGCGGCTGGACGCTGGAAGCGTTCTGGACACCGGTGCAATACGTACGGGTTGGTGCGCAATACACGGCGTACAGTCGCTACAACGGCGCGGCGCACAACTATGACGGCTTCGGCCGCAATGCCAGAGACAACAACACGTTGTTTCTCTACGTCTGGGCCGCGTACTAGGCCATTGCTTGACCCAACCATTGCGCCGCTTTGATTCATTCAGGAGATCTTTATGAAACGTGCATTTATGGTCGTTGCGACTGCTGCCATTGCCGCCACCGTGGCTACCACGGCGTGCACCAACATGCCACGCTCGCGGGATCTCGGAAACCCGAACATTGCGGCGATGACCATCGCGCAACAGGTGTGCTCCGATTGTCACGGCGTTACCGGTAACTCGGTATCGCCCAACTTTCCAAATTTGGCCGCGCAGACATCGCCCTACTTGATCGCGCAGTTAAGGGGCTTTAAAAGCCACAATCGCGCTGATCCTGCGGGCTTTGAGTACATGTGGGGACTCAGTCGCAGTCTTAGCGACGAGCAAATCGCAGGGTTAGCGGCCTACTATGCCGCGCAATCACCCGCAGCTAACAAGGGTAGAAACGACGCAACCCGCGTGTCGGCTGGCAAGCAGATATTCGAAACAGGCGTTGCCGCCAAGAACGTACCCGCATGCGGAAGCTGCCACGGGGCGCTGGCGCAGGGCAATGCCACTTTCCCCCGACTGGCTGGGCAACACGCCGATTATGTCGTCAAACAATTGATCGTATTTCAGCGAACTGACAATCGTCCGGAGGGCGCTGTGATGAAGGTCATTGCTCACGATCTCGCGCCTGACGAGATAGAGAACCTCGCGGCGTACCTGCAGTCGCTCTGACAGTATCGGCGCGGCGCACTTCCCGCGTCTCCTATCCGTCGCCATTCAGCAACAATCTCCCCTCTATAATCGCTCTGCTTGCCGTTTCTGCCTGTTTTGAGTGCAGATCGGCAGCGGTGCGGATTTTCGCGGGCCAAGTGCTGGAGGACGCTGCTTTTTGAACAAAAGTCGGCGTAGCAAACCCCAGATACGGAAGCCGTGCCGCGGGGACAGTTTCCGATCATTACAAAGGGAGTTCACACACTATGTCAGCCACCACCTGGCTCATCATCTCGCTCGTCTGCGGTGCAGCGGCGATTCTCTACGGGGTCATGTCGATTTCGTGGATCAACGGCCTCTCGGCCGGCAATGCACGCATGCAGGAAATCGCCGGAGCCATTCAGGCCGGCGCAAAGGCCTACCTGACGCGGCAGTACCGCACCATCACCATCATCGGCGTCGTGATGGCGATTGTCATCGCGTACTTTCTGGGCACCAAAACAGCTATCGGCTTCGTGCTCGGGGCAGTGCTCTCGGGCGCAGCGGGCTTCATCGGCATGAACGTGTCGGTGCGGGCGAACGTGCGCACCGCTGAGGCGGCTCGCTCGGGCATCAATGCCGCACTCGCTGTTGCCTTCCGCGGTGGCGCAATCACTGGCATGCTGGTGGTTGGCCTGGGTCTGCTCGGCGTTACCGGCTTTTACTGGTTCCTGATCGGCACGGCTGAGCACACACCAAACATGATGAAAGAAGGTCTGCATAACCTCATGAGCCCGCTCATCGGTTTCGCCTTTGGCTCATCGCTGATCTCCATCTTTGCGCGTCTCGGTGGCGGCATCTTCACCAAGGGTGCGGACGTTGGCGCTGACCTCGTCGGCAAAGTCGAAGCCGGCATTCCGGAAGATGATCCGCGTAACCCTGCCGTGATCGCCGACAACGTCGGTGACAACGTCGGCGACTGCGCCGGTATGGCCGCTGACTTGTTTGAGACGTACGCCGTGACCATCATCGCTACGATGCTGCTCGGCGCGCTACTCATGAAACCAAACGCGGCTGTTGCAGCCGTGTATCCGCTGGCGCTCGGCGCAGTGTCGATCATCGCGTCGATCATCGGCTGCTACTTCGTTAAATACAGCGGCACTGGCAAGATCATGAACGCCTTGTACAAGGGCTTGACCGTTGCGGCGATTCTCTCCCTAGGCGCTTTCTTCGTTGTCACCAACCTGGTGTTCGCCGGCGTCGATTTAGGTGAAGGCGTCACGACGCTTCGGCTTTTCGGCGCCTGCGTCGTCGGCATCGTGTTAACCGCCGCGCTGGTGCTCATCACCGAGTACTACACCGCCACCGAATACGCGCCGGTGCGTCACGTTGCACAAGCCTCCACCACCGGCCACGCCACCAACATCATCGCCGGTATCGGCATCTCGATGAAATCCACCGGCTACCCGGTGCTCTCAGTGTGTATCGCGATTCTCGCGGCGCATTGGTTTGCAGGTTTGTACGGCATTGCCGTGGCCGCGAC
>JBDSYI010000525.1:0-4202 GCA_039925745.1 Casimicrobium sp.
ACACGCGATCAAAGGGTTCAAGGGTATGCCGGCCAAGGGCGGGCAAGTTGCGCTGAGCGACGATGAGGTGAAAGCCGCCGTTGACTATCAAGTTGCCAAGTCGAAGTAATGCCGCAACGCCTACCAATCAACGCGCCTCGGGGCGCGTTTTTTGTTTGTGACAGATCTCCGGGTGGCGGCCCATGAGCACCTACGTCATTGGTGATATTCAGGGCTGCGATGATGAGCTAGGCGAGCTACTCGCTCTGATTCGATTTGACGCTACGGTTGATCGCGTCTACTTTGTCGGCGACCTGGTCAATCGTGGGCCAAAGTCCGCGGAGGTTTTGCGACGGGCGAAAGCACTGGCAGAGGCTGGTGCGGCTGATTGTGTGCTTGGCAATCATGACTTTTTTCTGATCATGGCGTTCGAGGGCTTCTCGAAGCTGCATGGTGGCGACACACTGGATCAGGTTTTGCGTCAGCCAGACGCCCGAGCGCTTGTCGATTGGTTGCGCCAACGGCCGCTATTGATTGAAATCGGCCTCAATGTCATTGTGCACGCCGGTTTGCTGCCTGCATGGACGGTTGCAGACGCGGGTGCGCTGGCGCGAGAAATTGAGCATGAATTGCGCGGGGCGAACTATCGCGAATTTTTACGCACGCTTTTCGGCAATGAGCCGCGCACATGGCACGACGACTTAGCGGGCGTTGCCCGCCATCGAGCCATCGTGAATGCGTTGGCGCGGCTGCGCTTCTGCACCGCGTTTTCCGAGATTGAATTTCACGAAAAGCGCGACGCATCATTCGCTCCGGACGGTTACGCGCCATGGTTCACCCTGCCTGGACGTCGCTCCAGCAGCGCTCATGTCATTTCAGGGCATTGGTCGAGCGAAGGCCTGCGGCTCTTGCCGACGTTGAGTCTGCTCGATTCGGGCTGCCTCTGGGGCGGCGCGCTGACGGCCAGACGGCTTGACGATGGCGCGATCTTTCAAGTGCCGAGCCAGCAGGAGATGTCGCTGCTGTCTGACTAACGAGCGCCGTCGTTAGTTTGTTCGCTTGCGTGATCGCTGGACAAAATAAATCCACGTATCGCTGCTTCGGCGCGCTGCGCCACGTCGCGGCGATTCAAGCCCGCGCAGTTGATCGCTTCGATGAAATGAAGCTCGGCCACCACCCGCGAAGAGTCGTGGATCAAATGCAGCGATTGCAGTAGCGTCATGTCGCCGATGTAAGCCGCCGCATCCGTTCGCTCATTGCCTCGCCCCCGAAAATACCGGATGGCGACTACCCAAACCTCGCCCTCCGACGCCACTATCGGCTCCAGCAACGACGCGTGAAACTTCAGGACATTGCGACCGTCGCTAGTCGTCCCTTCAGGAAACACGGCCACCGTCTCGCCCGCATCGAGCAATTCGTGGACAACTCGTTTCAACCGATACGTTTCCTTACGATCACTTCGATTGATGAAAATGGTACCAACATTAGCCAACAGGCGCCCCGCGATTGGCCACTGCCGCAGCTCTGCTTTGGCGATGAAGTGGCAGGCGCGCTGCGTGTTCAGCGCAAAAATATCAGCCCACGAAACATGATTGGCAATCAGCGTCACAGGCCGCTCGGAGTCCATCGGGAAGCCGATGGCGCGAACGTCAACGCCAGCAAGATGCAGCGTGTCGCGCGACCAGTTGCGAATAATGGCATGCCGCCGAACCGAATCGCCACGGGCAAAGGAGGTCACCGATATCCAGAGTCCGATCAGAAGCTGCCCACTGAGTCGTGCGATTCGCCAGTAAAACGACACTACGGTTGGCTCCGGCAGTCGCCGCGGCCAGTTATGCACGGCTCGCCCGATGGCCTTAAGCCCCGGATATCACTATCATTAACCCCGCTAAGCGAAACTTTGACGCGATCTGCGCACAGCATGACACTTTGCGCGAGGCGTTTGCGTCCTTTCCCGTACACGGACATTTTTTCAGGAGACACTTTCATGTCACGAATTCTCGCACTCAGCCTTGTTGGCGCAGCGATAGCGCTTGCTGGCTGTGACGCCACCCAGCCAAAAATAGGCTCAGACCAGGCCCGCACGGCTGCAACGGGTTCCGCAGGCGGTGCCGCAGCTCAAAACGTCAACGCCAAGCTTGGTCGTTGTGATCGCCCGGCTGGCACCATCGCGCTGGTTGAAGACAACACGCTTGACTGGTACCGCGCCTACACGGACAAGTACCGTCTTGGTTCCACGTCGCCGGTTTTGCGTCTCTTGATCCAGCAGTCCAACTGCTTCATCGTTGTCGAACGTGGCCGCGCTATGGCCAACATGCAGCAAGAGCGGGCATTGCAAAATTCCGGTGAAATGCGCAACAACTCGAACTTCGGCAAAGGCCAGATGGTTGCCGCCGATTACTCGCTGACGCCTGAAGTGCTGATGAGTGCTCGCGGAACCAGCGGTTTAGGCGGCGCGCTGGGCGGCTTTGGCGGACGACTTGGTGTGCTCGGTGCAGTCGCCGGTGGTATCCAGACCAACGAAGCGGCCGTGATGTTGACGCTCGTCGACAACCGTTCCGGCGTTCAGGTCGCCGCGGCTGAGGGCTCTTCGTCCAACACCGATTTCAACCTGGGCGCGGTATTGATCGGTTCGAACGGATTCGGTGGCGCCGGTGGTTACACCAACACGCCACAGGGTAAAGTCGTGACAGCCGCGTTTACCGACTCCTACAACAACATCGTCAACGCAGTGAAGAACTACAGCCCGCAGTCAATGGGTGATCGCGGCATGGGTACCGGCGGACGAATGGCGGTTGAGGGTGCTTCGCAACAACAGGGCGCTTCGGTTCAGTCAAGCCAGGCGGCTGGCCCATCGTCGAATCCCGCAGCAAACGCCAACATGTCGGTGCGTGACGCTCAGGTCAAATTGAACCAGCTCGGCTACAACGTTGGAGCGGCTGACGGTCAATTGGGTCGGCATACCGTTTCCCAGATCCGTGCGTTTCAGCGTGATCGTCGCCTGACAATCAGTGGGCAGCTCGATCAAAGCACAATGAACGAACTAGCGAAATAACGGCTCCTTCGGTCATCCCGTTAGGCCCGCTTCGTGCGGGCCTTTTCATTTGCAGCCATTGGCACGGGTAGGGATCATGCGTCGCCACCGCAACTGCACGGTAGATGTGCTGGATATGACAAATTGATTTCCTGATCGTTCCATATCAACTTCTTCGCACAATGGCGTTCTCACGAGGGTTAGACGCGAATAAAGTCGTAAGTCGACTTCCTCCATAAATCGCTCATTCCCCCTATTAAATGGCGCTTTAAAGAAAAAGCTATAAGAAAAATCTACATCGAACAGGACTCGCTGGTCATCACAAAACACGCCGCAATCTGAATGCCAACGCCATTGCGTCAGCACATCTCGTCACAGGGGTGTCGAATTTCGTCATATCGCGGCCTGAAAAGTGATCGCGAAACCGATTCTTCGTAGGCAAATCCCCATAAAAACATTCAGGCACGCTACTTGCCATGAAGTGACCAGATCACTGAAACTGAAAGCGTTATATGGGCTTCATTGCAAATTGGTTTGGCGGAAAATCCGGCTCATCGTTGGCTACCAACCCGTTGATGCCATCGTCGTCCGCGCACACGGGCCGCGCAGGCTTTGATCCGCATCTTGAACATGCACTCGCGGTGCTCGGCGATTCGCTGCCAGCGACCAGCGTAAATGGCAAAACCGAGCACAAAATTCGCGACTACACGATGGCACCCACAATCACGCCGTCCGAGCTCTCCAAAATCATGCCGCGAGATGGTGAATGTTCAATGGCTGTCTCTGGCCTTGACGGCGTTCTGACCATCGGCAAAGACATGACGATGACAACCGACCAGCCAATTTACTGTCAGACGTTACGGGTGCTCGGCACGCTCGAGGCCACCGTTCAAGCCCACAAAATCATCATCGCCGAAGGCGGCCGCGTCATGGGTTCCGTCCGCGTGAATGAAGCGGAAATTCTGGGCGAATTCGATGGTTCGTTACAAGTGCGTGGCGCACTCGCTGTGTTCCCCAGTGCGACGTTGATCGGAAAGATTCGCGCTACCGAAATCGGCTTGGCCAAACAGGCTAAAGTAAGTGCTGCTGATATCAAGCGCGTCGTTCCGAAAGTGCTCGACGGCTTCGACCTCGGCCCCATGACTGATGGTCGCTTTGAAGACGGTTATTCGTCGATGTCGATCACGGT
>JBDSYI010000526.1:0-9977 GCA_039925745.1 Casimicrobium sp.
CATTTCGTTCGGGTACTGGGGATACTCTTCGAGGTAGCCCAAGCGGTCGAGACGCAACTGATCGCGCATCTTGACGCGGCACAGATTGAGCACACTGTCCTGCATGGACACGGCCACCTTTTGGCCCTTGCCTGTTTTCTGACGGCCGATGTAGGCGGTCAAGATGCCGATAGCCAGATGCATACCGGTGTTCGAGTCGCCGAGTGCAGCAGCCGAGATGGTGGGGCCAGAGTTCTCACCTTTCCAGTATCCGGTGGTTGATGCAGCACCGCCAGCGCACTGCGCGACGTTTTCATAGACCTTCAGGTCTTCGTAGTGGTGACCATCAGAGAATCCCTTGACTGACGCAAGGATCATCTTGGGGTTGAGCGATTGAATGTGTTCCCAGGTGAAACCCATACGATCCAGCGCGCCGGGGCCGAAGTTTTCAACCATGACGTCGCATTCTTTAATCAGACGCTCCAGCACTTCTTTGCCGGCAGCCTGCTTGGTGTCGAGCGTCAAGCCGCGCTTGTTGCTGTTCAACATGGTGAAGTAGAGCGCGTCGGCATCGGGCATGTCGCGCAATTGACTGCGGGTGACGTCACCAGATCCGGGGCGTTCGACCTTAATCACGTCTGCGCCAAACCATGCAAGCATCTGAGTGCAGGCCGGGCCCGCCTGAACGTGGGTGAAGTCGATAATCTTAATGCCGCTTAACGGTAGGTTTTCCATTTTCTAATCTCCTAGTGAATTGCTCAGTGTGCGTAACTTATTTCTTCTTGGCGGCTTGCGGGTTCAGGCTGGTGATGCGTCCGCTCTCGGTGCCGGCGGTCTCATCAATGATGGCATTGATCAGTGTCGGTTTTCCGGATTTGACAGCTTCTTCCATTGCCTTGCGCAACTCGGCGGGGGTTGCGGCCTGCACGCCGACACCGCCGAAGGCTTGCATCATCATCTCATAGCGCGCGCCCTTGACAAACACGGTCGGTGCCACGTCGGCAGTCCCTGAAGTGTTCACGTCGGTGCCACGGTATACGCCGTTGTTATTCATCACCACCACGCAAATCGGCAGGTTGTAGCGGCAAATTGTCTCGACTTCCATACCGCTGAAACCGAAGGCGCTGTCGCCCTCGACAGCAAAAACCTGTTTGCCGCTGACGACCGCCGCTGCGATTGAGAAACCCATGCCGATTCCCATGATGCCCCAGGTGCCTACGTCCAGGCGCTTGCGGGGCTGATACATGTCGACGATGGAGCGGGTGAAGTCGAGTGCGTTGGCGCCTTCGTTCACGAGAATCGCGTCCGGGTTGGCCTTGATGATGTCGCGCACCACGGCCAGCGCGCTGTGAAAGTTCATCGGTGACGGGTCTTTCGCCAGCGTCTCGGCCATTTTGGCGATATTTTTGGTGCGACGCTCGGTAATGGCGTCCGTCCATTCGGTCGGTGGCCTCGCCCAACCCGTACCCATGCCAGCCAAAAGCGCTGACACGCAGGAGCCGACATCGCCGACCAGCGGCGCGTCAGTGGCCACGTTGCTATCGGCCTCTTGCGGGGAAATGTCGATTTGAATGTACTTTTGGCCACCCCAGGCCTTGTGATCCTTGCCTCCCCAGGTTTTGCCTTTGCCATGCGAGAGCAGCCAATTGAGGCGCGCCCCAATAAGTACCACTACGTCGGCTTCAGGCAAAACGTAGGAGCGAGCGGCAGCGGCGGACTGTTCGTGGGTGTCCGGCAGGATGCCCTTGGCCATGGACATAGGCAGGTAGGGAATGCCGGTGCTCTCAATGAGTTGGCGAATTTCGGCATCAGCCTGAGCGTAGGCGGCCCCCTTCCCCAACACAATCAAAGGTCTTTTGGCACCTTTGAGTAGATCAAGCGCACGCTTAATCGCATCCGGAGCGGGGATCTGACGCGGCGCTGCGTCCACCACTCTGATCAGAGAGCGCTTGCCCGCTTCGGCGTCCATGCTTTGCGCGAACAGCTTGGCAGGCAAGTCAAGATACACGCCACCGGGTCGGCCGGACAACGCCGCGCGTATTGCGCGCGCGATACCCACGCCGATGTCTTCGGCATTCAGAACGCGGAACGCGGCTTTGCATAGCGGTTTGGCGATGGCGAGCTGATCCATTTCTTCATAGTCGCCCTGCTGGAGATCAACAATTTCGCGCTCGCTGGAGCCGCTGATCAGGATCATCGGGAAGCAGTTGGTGGTGGCATTAGTGAGCGCGGTCAGACCGTTCAGAAAGCCGGGTGCCGATACCGTCAGGCAGATGCCCGGCTTCTGGGTCAAAAAGCCCGCTGCGGCGGCCGCGTTGCCCGCGTGCTGCTCGTGACGGAAGGATATGACACGCATACCTTCGGTCTGCGCCATTCGTGTAAGGTCAGTGATCGGAATGCCGGGCAGGCCAAAGATGGTGTCGATACCATTCAATTTAAGTGCATTGATGACCAGGTGAAATCCGTCGATCGTTTCTTGTGCGGATGCGTCGGTTGTCATGTTCAGGTGTCTCCTTCTTGTTCCGGTAAAGACTTGCGGGCTCAGTTTGAGCGGCATTTATGCCAGCTGCATGTGGCGCGATACGCATGCCATATGTTGTTTCAGGATTATCATTCGCCCTCGCAAGCTTCCCCGTTGACTTCGGTCAATTTTCGAAAAGTAAGCCATAGGGGAAACCTTATAAGGTCGATTAAAAACCGGATGAAATCGCTGTGACATCGTTACTGAGCCATCCTGAACGAAGAATCATCGCTGCCCAGCTCAATCAGAACGAAGTGCTTAAGGGGCTGACCGAGAGTGATCGCGCCGAGCTGGAAACTCATCTTGAAATCATCGATGGCAATAAAGGCGACTTTTTGCTGCGCCAGGGCGTGCGCGAGATGGAGCAGTATTTTATTGTCGAGGGTGTGCTGAAGCGCGTGGTATCCAGCCCCGAAGGCAAGGAGATGATTCTTCGTTTTGCCGCGGAGGGCGACATGGAAACCAGCTATGCCGCTTGGCGTATGGGCACGCCCACGCCGTATGGGATTGTCTGTGTGACCAAAGTGCGGGTGGCGCGGTTGCCATTGCCGCACTGGGTTGAGTTTCTGGAGCGACGTCTGGTGTCGAAGGACTTGTTTGAGAGCGCCGTCATGCGGCTCATGACCGAGGTCATGGGCCACACTATCACGCTGCACTTGCTCGATGCGCCGGGTCGGGTGCATCGCTTTTTGCGCAAGCGCCCCGATCTGGTGGATCGGATCCCGCAAAAGCAATTGGCGGCACATTTAAATCTATCCGCGGAAACGTTGAGTCGACTGCGGCAACGCGGAAAAATCTAGCGCTGCCGTAGCCACTTTTTGCTTTACGCTTGGCGTGACATATGCGCTTTGCGCATTGGCTTCAACACAAACCACGCCATAAGTGCTGCCACTGCGTTCATTATGCTTGCTACGACGAAAACCGTGTGCCAGCTACCTGTTGCGGCGGCAAGCACGCTGGACAATGGCACCAAAAGTGATGCCGTGCCTTTTGCGGTGTAGAGCAACCCGGCGTTAGCGGCAGCGTATTTCGATCCGAACGTATCCGCACAGGTTGACGGAAATAAGCTGTAAATCTCACCCCACGCGAAGAACACCAGACCGGTCAGGATCACGAAAGCAATCGGATTTTGGCCGAAGTTGTAGAGCAGCAGGATGCCGACCGCTTCAAGCGCAAACGCGATGAACATGGTGGGCTCGCGACCAATTTGATCCGAGACCCAACCGAAGAAAGGACGCGTTAGCCCGTTTAATACACGGTCAATCGCTAACGCGAAAGTCAGGGCTGGCAGAACAAGGCCCATGATGTTGACCGGCACGTCGCCAATCTTGAAATCTTTGGCGATCGGCCCGAGCTGCGCCGTGGCCATCAAGCCACCTGCCGCGACCATCACAAACATCACATACATCACCCAAAACACTGGCTGACGCAGCACCTCAGACGGGCTGTAATCGCGTTTGGTTTGTTGCACATTGATCGATGAAATGCCGGTCAATTTTTTGCTCTCTGGTGCACGCGTCAGGAACCAGGCGATCACGAATACGACAATGCCTTGACCAATGCCGAAGTAGAAAAATGCAGCTTCGTAACCGCTCGACTTGATAAAGGCCGAAATCGGAATGATGGTCAACGCCGAGCCGGCTCCAAAACCTGCCGCCGTGAGGCCCGCAGCCAGTCCACGACGATCTGGGAACCACTTCAAAGCATTCCCGACGCACGTACCGTAAACCGCACCGGCACCGATCCCGCCGACAGCGGCTGCAATGTAGAGCATGGTCAGCGAATCAGCGTAGGAATTCAACACCCAGCCCAAGCCGCACAAGATGCCACCGACCAGCACTACGGGGCGCGGCCCAAAACGATCAACGAGATAGCCCTCAATCGGAACTAACCAGGTTTCGGTCAGTACGAATATTGTGAAAGCCACTTGAATCGCGGCACGGCTCCAGCCGTGTTTATCGGCGATAGGGTTCACAAACAGGGTCCAACCGTACTGCAAGTTGGCGATCATTGCCATGCAGATAATGCCGAAGATGAGTTGGCCCCATCGATAGAACGGGTGACGAGCCGTCTCCATGCCACCCCCCATTCCTGGTGCTGTCGCGCTGGTTGCGTTCATTGGATTCTCCTTGGTGTCTTCGGTTATTTGTTAGATTGAGGCGTCGCCGTACACAGATGTTGGGGTTCAGTGGATGCCGCGTGGATCACGTCTACGTCGAAACGGGTTGGTTGAGCAGATGAGTCGTGCGACCGAGCTTCGACAGTTTTCGGACTTTTGCTGGCGTGGATCAAACGTCGGGTTCACAGACCACTCGCACGGATTGCGCCACGCGAGACAGGAGCGATTGTTTGACTACGCGCATACGATGTGCTTGACCGAAGTCATGAATTAGGGAAAACGCTAATCGATCATCTTTTCGTCGTGCCGAACGGCATTATGAGCACGACTGGCGTCACATAATCTGTCTAATATGGGTGTTAGAGCGGCGCAAATGGCCGCAGAGGCAACAACTATGGTGCGTTGCAGCAAGAGAATTGCGGGTTTACCCTATAATGGAATCGACTTCCATTTCATCATTAGGAGAATCGCAATGTCGAACAGCACGTACGCCCCGCCATCGGTCAACACCATCGCTGCACCAACCCGCGTTGTCAGTTTCTTGAACGAGTTATTCAACAACACACCGCTCGGCATGCTTCTGGCAGCGTTAAATGCGCCAGCTAAGCGTCGTTAAACCGGCCAACGGCTGCAATGAAAACGCCCTCCGAAGAGGGCGTTTAGCGTTGGGCGACGGCGAAAGCTGTTACGCGCCCTTAATCTTGCCCATCAGTGCCTGTACTGCTGGCCACACAAGCATTACCAGCGCAACGACTGTGATAGTTCCGACCAGCGGGTTTGAGAAGAACACAGAGAGTTCACCGCCAGACGACAGCAGCGACTGACGGAACGCGTTTTCTGCCATGTCGCCCAACACGAGCGCCAGCACGAGCGGTGCCATTGGGTAGTTCAGTTTTTTGAATACATAGCCCACCACACCAAAGCCCATCATCAGCCAAACGTCAAACATCGAGCTGTGAACGGTGTAGGCGCCGACAGCGCAGATCACCAGAATCACTGGCGCGATGATCGAGAACGGGATGCGCAAGATCGCGGCAAACCACGGTACCGTCGCCAGCACTACGACGAGGCCAACAATGTTGCCCAGATACATACTGGCGATCAGGCCCCATACGAAGTCCTTTTGCTCAACAAAAAGCAGAGGGCCAGGTTGCAGGCCCCAGACTAGCAATCCACCGAGCAGCACCGCCGCAGTGGGTGAGCCGGGGATGCCGAGCGTAAGCATTGGCAGCAGTGCCGATGTGCCCGCGGCATGGGCAGCCGTCTCCGGCGCGAGCACGCCTTCGATCTCGCCTTTACCGAATTTGGCAGCATTCGGTGAGAAGCGTTTGGCGATACCGTAGCCCATGAACGATGCCGGTGTTGCGCCACCTGGTGTGATGCCCATCCAGCAGCCGATGAACGAACTGCGCAGATAAGTCTTCCAGTACTTTGGCAACATCTTCCATGTTTCCCAAACCACAGCGGGCGTGATCTTGGCGGTTTTGCCACGGAAGGCGAGTCCTTCTTCCATCGTCAGCAAGATCTCACCGATGCCGAACAGGCCGATCACCGCGATCAGGAAATCGAAGCCTTTGATCAACGGTTCGAGCCCGAACGTCAGACGCAGTTGACCGGTCACGTTATCCATCCCTATCGCAGCCAGTGCAAAACCGAGGAACATCGCTGCAAGCGTCTTCCATGCCGGCTCTTTGCTCATGCCGACGAAACTACAAAATGTCAGCAACTGCACGGCGAAAAATTCCGGTGGTCCAAACTGCAGCGCAAACTTGGCGACAAGTGGCGCCAGAAAAGTGATGACGATGATGGCGACCAGAGCGCCAAAAAACGAAGAGCTGAATGCGGCTGTCAGCGCCTGCGCAGCCTGCCCGTTTTGCGCCATCGGATAACCGTCAAACGTCGTCGCGACCGACCACGGCTCACCGGGAATATTAAACAGGATCGAAGTGATCGCTCCGCCAAACAGCGCCCCCCAGTAGATGCACGAGAGCATGATGATCGCGGAGGTCGGGTTCATGCTGAAGGTCAACGGCAATAAAATTGCAACGCCATTTGCGCCGCCCAAACCGGGCAGCACGCCAATAATCACGCCCAGCAAAATACCGAGAAACATGAGTCCGATGTTGGTGGGCGAGAGGGCTACCGCGAACCCTTGCATTAATGCCTGAATTTCATCCATGATGTTTCCTAGTAGCCAAACAGTGATTCAAGCGGGCCCTTGAGCAGCGGCACTTTGAACCAGATTTCAAACATTGCAAACAACACGAGCGACGTGCCAATGCCGACGGCGGCACATTTCGCGTAACTGAACTTGCCCTGCCAGCGCATGAAGAAGCCAATCAGCAGCGCGCCGGACACATAAATACCCAACCACTGCATCGCAAAGACGAAGGCCAATGCCGGAAAAAACATCGCAGAAACCAAACGAATTTCCTCGACCGACACAAACGATTTTTCGCGTGACATGCGCCACGCTTTCACCAGATTCACGACTGACGCGAGCCCCATGAGTGCGCCGATATAAAAGGGAAAGTAGCCACTTTCCGGGCCGCTTGGGCCCCAGCCCGCACCCATACGACGGCTGTCCCACATGATCAGTAATGCCAGCAGCAGCAGGCAAGCCGAAACAACAATTTCAAGCGTTCGCGTCGATGCGGCGCTGCGCTCCACTGGCTCAGACATTGAGGCCTCCTTGAATTTTTTATGAGTTGCGATTGCCCCAGCCCGGGCTCTCGGCCTTCCGAGAGCGGGCTTAATGGGGCGAAGCTAGAACGCTGAGGATTTACTTGTTGGCGACGAAGCCAGCTTCCTGCATGAGCGTTCTATGACGAGCGTCTTCTTTGCCGACCCACGCGGCGTACTCAGCACCCGCCATGAAGGTTGTGTTGAACGCGCCTTCCTCCATGAACTTCGCCCACTCAGGCGTGGCACGGACCTTTTTCATCAAATCAACGTAAAACGCGGTTTGATCCGGCGTCACGCCCGGCGCCATAAACACGCCACGCAACATGAGGTATTCGATGTCGAGGCCACTCTCTTTGCAGGTCGGGATTTCGCTCCAGCTCTTGTCGGCAATCTTTTCTTTTTGTGCGAGGCGTTTGCCGTCGAACACGCAGAGCGGACGAAGTTTGCCGCCGCGCCACTGCGCGACCGCCTCGATCGGGTTATTCACGGTCGATTCGATATGTTTGCCTACCAACTGCACGGCGACTTCACCACCGCCTTTGTACGGAACATAAATGAATTTGACGCCAGCGGCCTTTTCAATCAACGCTGTAATAATTTGATCTTCCTGCCGCGACCCCGTTCCGCCCATACGCAGTTTGCCGCCGCCAGCTTTAACCGCCGCGAGGTACTCCTGCGCAGTCTTATAGGGGCTCTCCGCGTTCACCCAGAGCACGAATTCGTCAAGTGCGAGCATGGCGACGGGCGTCATGTCCTTGTAGCTAAAGGGCACACCGGTTGCCACCGGAGTGGTGAACAAATTGGATAGTGTGATGACAATCTTGTGCGGATCGCCCTTGGAGTTTTTCATCTCCAGAAAACCTTCGGCGCCTGCGCCGCCGCCCTTGTTGACGACCACCATCGAGGACTTCATCAAGTTGTGCTTGGTGACAATGCCCTGCACAAGGCGCGCCATCTGATCCGCGCCGCCACCGGTGCCAGCGGGCACCACGAATTCGACCGTCTTGGTGGGCTCCCACGCGAATGCGGCGCTAGCGCCCAGCGCCGTTACACCGATGAACGCGGCAGAGAGCGCGACTTTGATCTTTGAAAGGCTAAATTGACTCACGATGGTTATCTCCTTTTGTTTGGCGAAGCGACTTGTAGTCTGACTTAGCCCTGACTGTAAATTTCAAACTCCTATTGTTCTATTGATCAAGGTCAATTTTCGCGAAACAGTTGGTGGGGGAAACCCGATGTCATAAAACTGAACCGAGCATCATCGAAATGTGAGTTTCGCGAGACGCAGCCATTTGCGGTTCGTTGACAATGTCGCTTTCGCTCACTGCAATGGATGGTCTGTAAGACTCATGGAATACCTCAACGCTTGGTTCCTGGGCTACATCGTGCTTGGTATCGTTGTCGGATTTCTCGCTGGCTTGCTCGGCATTGGCGGCGGCATGACGATGGTGCCGGTGCTCGCCTACATGTTCCCGGCGCAGGGCTTTCCGTATGAGACGCGTTTTCAGGTGATTCTTGCGACCGCGATGGCGACGATCATTTTCACCTCGATTTCCTCGCTGCGTGCGCATCACGCCAAGGGCGCGGTGAATTGGCGCGTGATCGGATTGATGTCACCGGGGATTCTGGTGGGCGGACTACTAGGTTCGCGCGTGGTGTCGCATTTATCGACTTCGTTTCTGGCGATTTTTTTCGTCTGCTTCATGTTCTACAGTGCGACGCAGATGCTCATCAATTTCAAGCCGAAAGCAGCGCGCACCTTGCCCGGTGCGCTCGGCATGAGTCTCGCAGGCGTGATTCTGGGATTTCTGTCGGCGATGGCGAGTGTGGGCGGCGCCTTCTTCGCAATCCCGTTTTTAACCTGGTGCAACGTACCGATTCACACTGCCATCGGCACGTCGGCGGCGCTCGGTTTCCCCATTGCGTTGTTCACCACGATTGGCAATGTGTTTAATGGCTGGAACGTGGCTAACGTGCCGCAGCCGTCGCTGGGTTTCGTCTACTTGCCGGCGTTGGTCGGCATCTCGATAGCGAGCGTTCTGGTCGCGCCATATGGCGCGCGGTTGGCCCATCGTTTGCCTGTGCAGACGCTGAAAAGGAGCTTCGCGGTGATGCTTTATGTGCTCGGTGCCAAGATGCTGTGGGGCGTCCTGACGGCGTAGAAATTGATATCAACTTTTGTCTGAAATGACCGTGTTATAGGGCTTATGGGTTGATTTAATCGTTTATCGACTATTTAATATATGTGGCTTCAGCCCGCAATCAAGCGCCATTTCAATAAAAAGCTATAGGTGAATACTATGCACTGGCAAGCGATTTTGTAATGTAGGCCCACTCCGCGTTCGATACCGGCGTGATCGACAGACGATTGCCGCGTTGCAATATGCGCATTTCAGTCAATTCGGGCGCGGCACGTAGCACCGCGAGCGGAATCAACTTGAACTTCTTCACGAATGCGACCTCGACGCACACCCACAGGGGATTCTCAGGCTTCGATTTCGGGTCGAAATGCGAGTCTTTTTTGTCGAACTGCGTCACGTCCGGGGCAGCGGCTTTAGCAACCTGGCAGATTCCCGCAATGCCCGGCTCCGGGCAACTGGAATGATAGAAAAAAACCCGATCCCCGACCTTCATGTCGTCGCGCATAAAGTTTCGCGCCTGATAGTTGCGTAC
>JBDSYI010000527.1:0-7217 GCA_039925745.1 Casimicrobium sp.
ACCGGCACATCATCGTCGGCCAACTGATGCACAAAGGACGAATTCGCACCGTTTTCCAGCAAGCGGCGCACCAGATACGCGAGCAAATCGCCATGCGAACCGACTGGAGCATAGACCCGCAGCGTCTGCTTCGGATGCGATTTGAGTAGTTCGCGATACACGCCGGTGCCCATGCCGTGTAGTCTTTGGAGTTCGAGCGGCGCGCCGAATTTTTCGGCGATCTGAAGAATCGCCGCAATCGTGCCCGCGTTGTGCGTGGCGAACTGCGGGAAGAAGACGTCCTTCTGCTTCAACAGCGAAACGGCGCAGGCAAGATAGCTCGAATCGGAGTGGTGCTTGTGCGTAAACACGGGGTAAGCGGGCATGCCCATTTCCTGCGCACGCTTGATTTCGCTGTCCCAATACGCGCCTTTGACCAGACGACACATGAGGCGCACGTTGTATTTGCGCGCCAGCGCGCCAACCTGCTCAATGAGCTCCAGCGAGCGAGTCTGATAGGCCTGAAGCGCCAATCCGAAACCGCGCCACTGCGGACATTTCGCCTGAATCTGTTGCAGCAAAGCCTCGAATACGTCAAGCGATAGCTCAAGCCGATCCACCTCTTCGGCATCAATCGTCAAATTGATTTGCGCCGCTGCGGCACGCTCGCAAAGTTGCCACACACGTGGCTCCAGCTCCTTCATCACGCGTTCATGCTGCGCATCTTCATAGCGCGGATGTAGCGCGGAGAGCTTGATCGAAATGCCGTCAGATTCTTCGGGGCCTGCGTTCGGCGTGGACAATTTTGCGTCGGCTATTTTTCTGATGGCATGCTCGTAGCTGGCGAAATAGCGGTTTGCGTCCTCCATAGTGCGCGCGCCTTCGCCCAGCATGTCGAAGCTGAAGCGCAGGTAATTGGCATCGCGGCGCTGCGCCTTTGATTCGGCCAGCGCCTCTTCAATCGTCTGCCCAAGCACGAACTGTTTGGCTAGCAGTTGCACGGCGCGCAGCGTTCCGGCGACGACGGTCTTTGCACCCAACTTGCCAAGCAGACCTGGCGGATGGCCCGCGTCGGGCAGCGTCTTTTTCGACAATGCGATGACCGAATTTGATAGCCGCGCCATGACACCATCGCCGTTGCCGTCGAAGTTAGCGCGACCCAACTGATCCGCAGTGAGTGCAATCGCGGTCGCGGAATCTGGCACCCGCAGCAGCGCCTCTGCCAGTCGCATCAGCGCCAGGCCTTCAGGCTTGGAGATCGGATATTCCTTGAGCAAACTCTCCATCGCCCAGAATGGCGGCGGGTTGTCACGCACTGCCGTCACCCACGGTCGGGCGGTGTCGATGATTTGCGGCCAGTTGATCTCAGCGGATGCCGTATCGACATTGCGGCGGACGATGGCGAGTTCTTCGCGATAAGGATTGGGAAGGCGCACGGTGGCTCACTTCTTAAGAATTCTGAATAGATCGCTATCTTATGGACAGTTATGATTATTTATTCACTAAAATTCACTGCGTTTGCCGCATAAAAATTCACCACCATGTCTGAAATTGACGCGATTGATCGAAAAATTCTGTCTGCCTTGCAGAAGGATGGCCGCATCAGCAATTTGAAGCTCGCGGAGGCGGTTTCGCTATCGCCCACTGCCGTGCTCGCGCGCACACAACGCCTGCATCGAGACGGCTTCATTCTGGGTTACGAAGCGCGCCTCAACCCGATGAAACTGGGCTGTGGCATGACGGTGTTTGTCGAGGTGCTGCTCGACCGCACGACGCCCAACATTTTTGATGCGTTTAAGGCGGCGGTGCTGCTGCATCCGGAGATCAGCGAATGCCACATGGTGGCGGGCGGCTTTGACTATCTGATCAAGCTGCGCGTGGCCGATATGGAGGCGTATCGCGTGTTCGCGAGTCGCCGTTTGTGGCAGTTTCCGGGCGTGCGCGAGACACGGACTTATGCAGTGATCGAGGAAGTGAAGGACAGCGCGTTGTTGCCGCTTTGAGGGTGCCGTTCACCATCCATCTGCGGGGCGCATCGTGTGGGTTGCGAAGTACATCTTTTCGCTGAAACCTCTATTGCATAGGGGCTGAAGCGATATTTGGCGTGAAGTTGACTTTTGACGTTATTATCGTTTAGCCCCCGTGCAGTGGTCTTTTCACAATAAAGATACTACTCAAAGTTTGTATGTCGACAGCAAAATGCTGGTCTCGGTCGTTGCAATGCCCTCGAGTAAGCGGATCGCGTTTAACACCTGATCAAAGGCTTCCAGCGAATCGGCGCGCAGCTCAGCGATTAGATCCCAGCGACCATTCGTCGTGTGCAACCCAATCACGTTCGGGTGACCGGTTAATTCGCGGCGAACCTCGGTGGCGCGGTTGCCTTCAACCGCGATGCTCATGAGCGCGCGAATTCGCTGCGTCTCGACGTTGGGCCGAAGCTTGACGGTGTAGCCGACGATCATGCCTTCGCGCTCGAGTCGGGCGATGCGATTTTGCACCGTGGCGCGCGTCACGCCGAGCTTCTTTGCGAGCGCAACGACTGGCATTCGCGCGTTGTCGCGCAGCAAGCCGATCAGCTCACGATCCGTGTCATCGAGCGTTGAATTGAGCATTTATGCACCATACATCGAACAAACTGAATGGTTAATTGTACTTATTGCACCTAATGCACCGTTCACTTTGGCGTCACAATCGACCAAAATAGAGGTCTACGCCGCGTACTAGCGGTGAAATTCGCAGGAGAGCGATGATGACGAGATTTGTAGATGTGCCCACTATGTCACGGCTCGTGCAAGAGATCGGTGTAACGCAGTTCATCGGGCAACTGGCGAGCGCGATTGAGGCGGATTTCGTTCGCTGGGCAGACTTTGACAAGTCGGCGCGCGTTGCTAACCATTCGGACATTGGCGTCATCGAGTTGATGCCGATCTCCAACGCCGAGCGCTACGCCTTCAAGTACGTCAACGGCCACCCAAGCAACACTGCGCACGGCCTGTACACCGTGATGGCGTTTGGCGTGCTCGCCGACGTGGACACAGGCTATCCAGTGTTGTTGTCGGAGTTGACAGTTGCCACAGCGATGCGCACCTGCGCCACGTCGCTCATGGCAGCACGCGCGTTGGCACGACCCGATGCGCGGCGCATGGCGCTGATTGGCAACGGCGCACAGAGCGAATTTCAGGCGCTTGCTTTCCATGCGCATTTGGGCATCGACGAAATCGCTGTGTACGACGTTGATAGCGCGGCCACCGACAAACTGGTGCGCAATCTCGCCGATTATCCAAAGCTAAAAATCATTCGCGGGCAATCCATTGCAGACGCGGTTCGCGGCGCGGATATCGTCACCACTGTTACGGCGGATAAGGCGTACGCCACCATTTTGACGCCCGACATGATTGAGCCCGGCATGCATATCAACGGTGTTGGCGGCGATTGTCCGGGCAAAACCGAGCTGCACGCCGACGTGCTGCGGGGCGCTCGCGTGTTTGTGGAATACGAGCCGCAAACGCGCATTGAAGGCGATATCCAGCAACTGCCGAAGGACTTTCCGGTCGTTGATTTGTGGCGCGTTCTCGCGGGCACCGCCGAAGGTCGGCAGCAGCGCGATCAGGTGACTGTGTTTGACTCGGTGGGTTTTGCGCTGGAGGACTATTCAGCGCTGCGCTACATCTTCGATCAGGCGCGAGCGCGGAACTTGGGCGTCGACGTCGAGCTGGTGCCTTCAGCGAATGATCCGAAGGATCTGTTTCGCTACACGCGAAGTGTGGCGGCGCCGGTTAGCTTGCGTCGCGTGGCGTAATCATTCGCGGCGCTCCCCCTCATGATGTCCATTCAGGCGCCCTCGGCGGCGGTGATGATTCGTCCGCATTGTTTTCGACCCAATTCGGAGACGGCTGAAGACAATACGTTTCAGCGCGCGTCAACTCATGCCAGCGGGGCTCAAACCGCAAATGCGGCGCGCGACGAAGTGACGCGTGCCGCCGCGCAGCTAGAGGCAGAAGGCGTGCGAGTGCATCTGTTTGATGACGAGGGTGGTCGCGACACGCCGGATTCGGTGTTCCCCAACAACTGGTTTTCGACGCATTCCGGCGGCCATGTCGCGCTGTATCCGATGTATTCGCCAAACCGGCGACGCGAGCGGCGCGTCGACGTGATTGAGATGCTGAAACAGCACTACCGCGTGCAGGACGTGATTGACTATTCCGGGCTGGAGCAAGATGAGCTGTTCCTCGAAGGCACCGGCGCGATGGTGTTTGATCATCTCGCGCGGGTGGCGTACACCGCGCGCTCGAACCGCGCCAATCCGATTGCGCTGGAGCGTTTCAGCACTCACTTTAATTTCGAGCCGATGGTGTTCGGTACTGCCGACTCTGCGGGCCGCGCCGTGTATCACACCAATGTGCTGATGTGCGTCGCCACGGAGTTTGCGATGGTGGGCTTCGATCTCTTCGACGATGCCAATCGCGCCGCAGAAGTTCGCGCCCGTCTACGCGAATCGGGACGGGACATCATTGAGTTGAGCAACGCTCAGATTGCCGAGTTTGCTGGCAACGCGATTGAGCTTTGCGCATCCGGCGGTAGGATTCTCGCCATGTCGACCCGAGCGGTGGCAAGCCTGCGGCCGGATCAGAAAGCCATGATCAAGCGATCGGCGCGCATCGTCGCCAGTCCGGTGCCAACGATTGAACTGGCTGGTGGATCAGTGCGTTGCATGATAGCGGGCATTCACTTATCGGCGCGAAACTGAACGTTTTTGGTGATACTCCGGCGCGTGGCGCTTATCGACTTCTTCGTGTAACGTCATCTGCACCGGGGCTGGAGTCGCATAAACTCCATTATCGACAATCGTCATTTTGAGCATGTAGCCCTGATGAAAACGCCATTCCAGAAAAAAGCCATGCGCTATTCTACGAAAATTTAGGCAATAAAAAACGGCTCCCGAAGGAGCCGTTTTTACGAGGCGATCAACCGATTAAGGCTTTTTCGCTTCTGCAGGAGCAGCGGCGGCTGGAGCAGCAGCTGCTTCAGCTGGGCCACCGACGATTTGAACGGTTTCCCATTTGCCGCCTTTGACCTGGAACACGGTCACAGCGCCGTCTTTGATGTCGCCTTTGTCGTCAAACGCGATCTTGCCAGTCACGCCGTCCATTGACGTTGCTTTGAGCGCGTCGATGATTTTGGCTGTATCTGGACCGACTTTAACAACAGCAGCGATAAGCGCGTTGGTAGCGTCATACACGAACGGCGCATACACCTGAACGTCAACACCGAACTTGGCTTTGAACTTGTCATAGAACGCAGCGCCTTGTGGCATTTTGTCTTTTGGCAGACCAGCGGTGGTAGCGAAAGCGCCTTCAGCAGCGTCGCCGCCGAGCTTGATCAGCTCAGCAGATTGTGCGCCGTCGCCGGAGATGAATTTGGCCTTGATGCCGAGTGCTTTCATCTGCTTGAGCATTGGACCTGCTTGCGCGTCCATGCCGCCGAACATGATGACGTCAGGGTTCTTGGCCTTAACTTTGGTCAGAACGCCCTTGAAATCTTGCTCTTTCTCGTTGGCAAGCGCTTCACGGATGACGATTGTGCCGCCAGCCGCTTTTACTGCCTTCTCGGTTTCATCGGCCAGACCGACGCCGTAAGCCGTCTTGTCTTCGATGATTGCGACTTTCTTGGCGCCAAGGCCCTTAACCGCGTAGTTACCGATCGCGGTACCTTGAGCGATGTCGTTGGCGACCATGCGGAACGCGCCCTTGAAGCCTTGCTGCGTGTACTTAGGATTGGTTGCCGAAGGCGAAATCTGGGCAACACCTGCCGTGTTGTAGATCGCAGACGCTGGGATCGTGGTGCCGGAGTTCAGGTGACCCACTACGCCGACGACTTTAGCGTCCATCAGCTTTTGAGCAACAGCGGTTGCTTGCTTAGGATCGGCAGCGTCGTCTTCAGTCAGAAGCTCGAACTTGATCTTCTTGCCATCAAACATCAAGCCCTTGGCGTTTGCTTCTTCAACAGCCAAACGCGCGCCGTTCTCGTTGTCTTTGCCCAAGTGAGCGATTTGGCCAGACGTCGGGCCAACGTGGCCGATCTTGACGACCATTTCGGCAGCTGCAGCGGGAGCTGCTGCAGCGGCAGCTTTAGGCTCTTCTTTTTTGCCGCAAGCGGCCAAACCGGCTGCAACTGCAACCGCGATCGCTGCGAGAGCGAACTTACTAGTATGTTTCATGTGGTGGAATCCTCCGATAGAAAAACCCATGGATTATGCTTCCGGGTTTGCACCCTGTCAACGTGGAAATCCCCAACGGGCGCTGTTTTCCGGCGATTCAGGCCAATTTGTGTGGCGGGAACGGCACTAAAGCGCGCGGCGGATTGCTTTCTTTCGTGGGAGCACCAGTTCGCCATCGCGGAACAGGGCCGTCGCCATGTACGCTTCGATCAATAAACGTGCTGCGCAGGTAAACGCTGCCCGCACCACGAAAATAAAGTTTCTAGAGAAGTCCTGATGCGCACTTTTATTTTTGATATGGACGGCACACTTGCCGACACCATGCCGACCCACCAGCTTGCCTGGGACAACCTGCTTCCGGAGCTGGGCATTACGGTGGATCGCGACGACTTTTTTAGTTGGTCCGCCGGATTGACGAACCGAGAAATTTTTCCGCGTTTGCTCGGCGAAGACACTCCGATAGACGAAATCAATCGACTTTCGGAGCATAAAGAATCCATGTTTCGTGATCTCTATCGATCGCAGATGACGACGATCAGTGGCGCAGAAACCTTTTTGCAACGCAGCACTGCGGCCGGCTACCGCCGTGGCATCGGCACTGCGGCACCTCCGCACAACGTTGATCTGGTGCTTGATGGGCTTGATTTGCGTCGTCACTTTCAGACGGTGGTGTGCAATACAGACGTCAAGCGCGGCAAGCCCGATCCCGAGATATTTTTGCTGGCGGCAGAGCGCTTGGGCTCGCGACCCGCAGACTGCGTGGTGTTTGAAGATGCGCCAGCGGGTATCGAAGCCGCACGCCGCGCGGGCATGAGTTGCGTGGTCATCACCAGCACCTTAACGCGCGAACAAGTCAAAGCG
This sequence comes from Casimicrobium sp., assembly GCA_039925745.1. GTDB lineage: Bacteria > Pseudomonadota > Gammaproteobacteria > Burkholderiales > Casimicrobiaceae > Casimicrobium. The sequence goes on from JBDSYI010000527.1 coordinate 7,058, forward strand.
CTCGATGACACGCGCCACGTTGTCCACGTGGTCAATGACTTCGACGACCCGGCGCTCGCAGCGCTTTTTCACACCGCGTAACGCGCTGAGCAGGATCCTAAAGTTGTGAACAACTGGGCCCCCCTGATCGAACCTGCGACGGTTGGACTTTCGTTCGGCA
>JBDSYI010000528.1:0-3233 GCA_039925745.1 Casimicrobium sp.
AGGCGGAATGAGATCGCGGATCATCTCTGTCAGTAAGGTGATCGTCGCCTTCTGCGTCAACGTGGTCGGCCGTAGCGCGCTGATGGCAATCGATAAGCGCGTGCGCAGCGGTGGGTCGCAGATAGCGCGCATCGAAAACGCTGATGGCTTGATCGAGCTGGCGACCGCGTTGCGTGATAGCAGCGCGCTGCCTGCGCCGTCTGCCACGAGATCCAGAATCGCCGATACGCCGTCGATTTCGAGCGCGATAGTGGGACGGCAGCCGATGCTCGCCATCGCGCTCTCGACATGCATGCGGATCGCATTGGGCCGACTTGGAATCACCAGCGGGATGTTGGCCAGCGCTTGCAATGGAAGCGGCGGCGTGGGTACATCGTCGGTCCTGCCTTGCGCCCGTGGCGCGACCAACACCAGCTCTTCCTCGGTGAGCGGCGACAGGTCAATTTCCTGCGCCGGCTGAGCGTTGTAGAGCACAGCAACGTCCAGTCGACCGCTGAACAGCCCGTCCTGCAAGGCGGTGGAGAGCCCTTCGCTGATCGAAATGGCGGCGTCGGGCATTTGCTGGCGGAAACGTCGCGTCAAGGGCACCGCGAGTATCCGCGACAGACTCGTCGGCAAACCGATGGCCACGCGCCCGGCCAGCGAGCCACGCACTCGGCCAAGCTCCTCGCGCGCGCGCTGCACCTGATGCAGGATGCCTCGGCTGTGCTCCAGCAGGAGCTTCCCGGCTTCGGTCGGCGTCGCGCCACGTCCGTTGCGCACCAATAGCGTCTGTCTTAGCTCGACTTCAAGTTGTCGCACTTGTCGGCTCAACGCAGGCTGCGCTACGTCAAGCGCAGTTGCCGCGCGTGTGAAACTACCGAGATCGGCGACACGAACAAAATATTCCAGCTGTTTCAGGTCCACGCAGGCTCCAATTTGAATAGCGCGAGCACAATTATGCTGAATTGTTATATCTGGTAGGTGTTGGCGAGGCTGCCAATTCACGTCGTCAGCGCACAGAATTGCGCCATGCAAACTGCAATCCCCTGCTATTTCATGCGCGGCGGCACCTCGCGCGGACCGTTCTTTCTGGATACGGACCTGCCGTCAGACATCGTCACGCGTGACAAAGTGCTGCTGGCCGTGATGGGCTCGCCCGACAAGCGCCAGATCGATGGCCTCGGCGGCGCGCATCCTTTGACCAGCAAGGTCGGTATCGTCAGCAAGAGCAAGACGTCCGGCGTCGACATCGATTTTTTGTTCGCCCAGTTGCAGCCAGACAACGATACGGTCGACACCACGCCCAATTGCGGCAATATGCTGGCCGCCGTGCTGCCGTTTGCGATTGAACGTGGCTTGATCAAAACGCAGGGCGAAACGACAACCGCCCGCGTGCTCACGCTCAACACCGATATGCAATGTGACATCACCGTGGCGACGCCAGCGGGAAGCGTTGCTTATTCCGGTGACGCGCGCATTGACGGTGTGCCCGGCACGTCGTCGCCGATCACGATCAATTTTCTGGACACCGCTGGATCAGTGTGCTCTGGACTGCTGCCGACAGGGCAGGTATGCGACGTCATCGACGGCATTGAAACCACCTGCATCGACAACGGTATGCCGCTCGTCATGTTCCGTGCGTCGGACGTGGGGCGCACAGGCTATGAGAGCGTTGACGCGATGAACGCCGATGCTGATCTCAAGGCGCGCATCGAGGCGCTGCGTCTGGAGGCAGCGCTGCTGATGGGACTGGGCGATGTCAGTGAGAAAAACTATCCGAAGATGACACTGATTGCTGCGCCGAAAAACGGCGGTAGTCTGAGCACGCGCAGTTTCATTCCGCATGTTTGCCACGACGCGATTGGCGTGCTGGCGGCGGTGACGGTGGCTACCGCCTGCGTGTTGAAAGGTACTGTATGCGACGGAATAGCCGTCATGCCCGCAGGTAATCTGAAGACCGTGTCGGTTGAACATCCAACGGGCGAATTTAGCGTTGAACTCGCGATTGATCCGTTGAATCCACAAAGCGTGACTCGCGCTGCTCTGTTGCGCACAGCACGGCTCATCATGCGTGGCGAGGTGATGATTCCTGCAGTGGTGTGGGCAGGCGTGGCAACGAAACAAGCGTAGCTTCATAACAGTTGACCGACACGACAAGCAAGGAGAACCATGACCACTGTTTCACGCGCGCAGGTAGCCATAGTGGGGGCTGGACCGTCGGGGTTGCTACTGGGTCAGCTACTGCACAAAGCAGGCATTGACGCGATCATTGTCGAGCGGCAAAGCGGCGACTATGTGCTGGGTCGTATTCGCGCTGGGATTCTTGAGCAGGTCACCATTGATCTGCTCGACGAGGCAGGCGTTGGTGAGCGCATGCATCGGGAGGGACTTGTTCACAGCGGTTTCGAAATGCTGTTTGACGGAAAGCGCCATCGCGTCGACCTGACCGCGCTGACCGCAGGCCAGAACGTCATGGTCTACGGTCAAACCGAGCTGACGCGTGATTTGATGGCCGCGCGAGTGACGGCTAATTTGCCGACGGTGTACGAGGCGCACTCGGTCACGGTGCATGATTTTGATACGCAAAAACCACAAGTGCGCTACGAAAAGGATGGGCAGAAGCACGTCATCGAATGTGACTTCATCGCTGGATGCGATGGCTTTCACGGTGTCTGCCGCGCGAGCATTCCGCGTAACGCCATCCATGAGTACGAGAAGGTGTATCCGTTTGGTTGGCTCGGTGTGTTGTCCGACACGCCACCGGTGTCAGACGAGCTTATCTACATCAACAGCTCCCGTGGCTTCAGCCTGTGCTCGCAGCGTAGCAAGACGCGCAGTCGCTATTACCTTCAGGTGCCGCTCACCGATCGCATCGAGGAGTGGTCGGATGATGCGTTCTGGCAAGAGCTGCGTTTGCGTCTGGACGATGACGGGCGGGACAAACTCGTCACCGGCGCGTCGATTGAAAAGAGCATTGCGCCGCTCCGAAGTTTCGTGACCGAACCGATGCGGTTCGGGCGCTTGTTCCTCGCTGGCGACGCGGGGCATATCGTGCCGCCCACGGGTGCGAAAGGGCTCAACCTGGCCGCGACTGATGTCAAATATTTGTCAGATGGACTGATCGAATATTTCCGGGAAAAGTCAGAGGTGGGCGTCAACCATTACTCAGCGCGCTGCCTCGCACGTATCTGGCGTGCCGAGCGATTTTCGTGGTGGTTCACGTCGCTCATGCACCGATTCCCGGAGGACAG
>JBDSYI010000529.1:0-5116 GCA_039925745.1 Casimicrobium sp.
CGAGGAAAATAGTTCCCAAAACAAGAAAAATTAGAAGCAGCGGAGGGATCAACACAAACGTCACACGCTCGGCCATTCTGGACAGCAAACTGGCGTGAGTAATGTTGTTTATCACTGCAATCGCAAATGCGAGAAAGACGCCGAGACACATTGAAATGACGATCGTTTCGTCAAGCGCTATTTCAACGGCGGGTGTGCCCCTCCACCATCCGAGCACCTCGCCATAGTGGGTGCCAAACCATACTGAAACGCTCGCCGATAAAACCACCAAAACTAAAAGCGATGGCAGCCCACTCTTGCCGTTGTCTTCCCGGATGGTTCGTGCCTCAGGTGGTAGTGCCGGCACCCAGGTCGGCTTGAACAATGCAACACCGACCACGTAGAGCGCGTAGAAGCCAGTGAGGATGAATCCAGGAAGAAAGGCACCCTTGTACATGTCTCCTACGCTTCTGCCCAATTGATCGGCGAGGATAATCAGTACGAGTGAGGGCGGAATAATTTGCGCCAATGTTCCGGACGCGGTAATCACGCCGCTGGCAACTCGCCTGTCGTAACCGTAGCGCAGCATGATGGGCAGGGAAATCAGTCCCATTGAGATCACAGACGCGGCGACCACGCCAGTCGTCGCCGCAAGCAACGCTCCGACAAAGATAACTGCAAAACCGAGACCGCCTCGAACCGGACCGAACAGCTGTCCGATGGTATCGAGCAAGTCCTCGGCCATCCCGCTTCGCTCGAGAATCAAACCCATCAGCGTAAAAAATGGAATCGCAAGCAGTGTGTCATTGCGCATGATGCCAATGATTCGAAGCGGCAGGGCTTGCAGCAACGGCTCCGGTAACGCTCCGACTTCGATGCCAATGAAAGCGAAAAATAACCCGCAAGCCCCCAGACTAAACGCGACCGGAAAGCCAATCAGCAGAAAGAAAATAAGCCCCACAAACATGATGGGGGCGAAGTTATGAAGCAGAAATTCCATAGTCTCGAATTCCTGCTATTTGGCCGACAGGGCCGCAGCCTCTGTACGCAGACGGATCGCTTCGGCAAGCTCATCTTCAGCCGATTTTTCGGTGCGCTTTACCGTCGGATCTGCAATCAGTCCCCGCAAAAATGCAAAGCGCTTGATCAGCTCCGAAATCGCCTGAATTAGCAAAAACAGAAAGCCCAGCGGAAGCATCATATAGATCGGCCACAAAATAAGACCACCCGCGTTTGCCGAGACCTCGTGCGATCGAAACGACTGCAAAAACAATGGCGTTGAGAACCAGATCACCGTAAGGCAAACCGGAATGAGGAAACAGATCAATCCAAATATGTCGATCCAGATTTGGCCTCGTTTTGAGAATCTGCCAGAGACCACATCGATACGCACATGCTCGTTGTTCAGCAATGTGTAGCCCGCTGCCAGCAAAAACGAAGTTGCGAACAGATACCACTGAATTTCGAGGAATGCGTTGGAACCGATATCGAACGCTTTGCGCACAATCGCATTGACGCAGCTAACAATTGTTGAGCCAAAAATCAGCCACTTCATCAGTGACCCGACCCAGTTGCTGAAATGATCAATCAGCGTTGAAATAGACAACAAACCGCGCACGCGTTTCTCCTCGAGAAAAAACAATTGTTATTGACTATATTTTGCAGTCAAGCAGACCCGCGTCGACACCGAGTAAACCCGTGCTCAAAGGGCGCGCGACTAGGCGCAGCCGCTTAGTCAGGTAACGGTCAGCCGCCTGCAATCTGCATCGAGTCGATGAGCATCGAGCCGACGTGTTTTGACCCGCGTCGATCTATGTCGTCGCCAATCGCGACGATGTTTTGATACAGGTCCAGCAGATTACCTGCGATGGTGATCTCGGAAACTGCATGGACAATCTCGCCGCCTTCGACCCAAAAGCCCGCCGCGCCCCGCGAGTAGTCGCCGGTAACACCGTTAACGCCCTGCCCCATCAACTCCGTCACGATGAGTCCACGGCCCATTTGTTTGGCAAGTGTTGCGGTATCGCCTTCGATGGTGGGTACGACCAGCAAATTGTGATTGCCGCCGGCATTTCCGGTAGTCGTCAGACCCAGTTTGCGTGCTGAATACGCAGATAAAAAGTAGCCGCGCACGATTCCGTTTTCAATGATTGCGCGACGCTGGCATGCCACGCCTTCACCATCGAACGGCGAACTGGCGTAGGCGCGTGGAATGTAGGGGTCATCGATGATGTTGACGAGCGACGCAAATTTTTGCGTGCCCATCGAGTCAAGCAAGAACGATGTCTTGCGATACAACGAACCGCCGAACAAAGCGCCAATGGCATGTCCGATGAAGCCGCCGGCTACCTGCGGCGTGAAAATAACGGGCGCAGATTGCGTTGAAATTTTGCGCGGATTCAATCGTGCGACCGCACGTTCGCCCGCCTTGCGACCGACATCTTCAGCAGCTTCCAGCTCAGCAGCAACGCGATGCGACGTGTACCAGTCATCGCGCTCCATAGCGTCACCTTCCGACGCAACCATCGCACAGCCGATGTAGTGCGCGCTGCCTTTGTAGCCACCGGTGAAACCGTGGCTGTTGGCGTAGACAAATTCGGACTCCGTCGCGCTGACCGACGCGCCTTCGCTATTGTCGATGCGTTCATCTACATCAAAACCTGCGTCTTCACAGCGCTTGGCGAGCGCCGTCGCCGCTTCGGCGTCAATTGCCCACGGGTGATACAGATCCAGCTCCGGGATCACCGTCGCCATCGCGCTGGCATCAGCCAGGCCCGCGAAGGAATCAGGGCTGGTGAATTTGGCGATGCTCAACGCTTTATCGACAGCCGCTTCAAGTGCAGCGCGCGAAAAATCGCCCGTGGACGCGTTGCCTCTGCGCCCGTTGACGTACACAGTGACACCGACGCCCTTGTCTACGTTGTGTTCCAGCGTTTCCAGCTCGCCCATGCGCACGGTCACGTTGAGGCCGTTACCTTGTGTTGCCTCTGCCTCTGCCTGATCGGCGCCACCCCGTTTGGCACGGTCCAACACGGCAAGGGCTACGTCACGGAGGGCTTCACTGGATAAGGCTAGAGGCATAAAAAACTCAAACTAAATTTGCCTGAAGCATAGCGGGCGACGTCCATCCGACCCGTTACGGCAAAATTAGCAAATGTCACGCCCTCCAAAAACCCCTCGCGTCATCGAAGATCGACCGTCAAAAACGCAACTCAAAGCCGATGCGCATGAGTTGCAGCTGTTGGGGGAACATCTCGCAGAGATGACCAAAGATCAGCTTGATCAGCTCGATTTGCCGGAAGGCCTGCGCGACGCGATCGACGAATTGAAGCACGTCGGCAAACACGAGGCGACGCGCCGCCAGATGCAATACATCGGCAAACGCATGCGCGACGTCGACCCGGAGCCAATCCGCGCCCAGATTGATCGCTGGGAAATGGGCACCAAGGCTAACAAGGCCGCGTTCAAAACCTCTGAGCGCTGGCGGGACCGCTTGATCGCGGAGCCTGCGGCGATTGATGAATTTTTGCTGGAATGGCCTGCGGTTGAGCGCGCGGAGTTGCAGAAGCTGGTGACGCTGGCCCGGACGCAGGCTGCGCGGGGCGATGCGCCCGCGGCGTCGCGACAGGTGTTTCGCGCGATTTATCGTGTACTGCTAAAGGTTTAGCGCTTATGTCGTTTGAGCCCGTAAAAATTGGACTGGTTTCTGTATCCGACCGCGCATCCACGGGCGTGTACGTTGATAAAGGCATTCCCGCGTTGCAGGACTGGTTGGCACGCGCATTGCAGAACCCCGTTACTTTCGCATCGCGGCTGATCGCCGATGAGCAGCCCGTCATCGAATCAGCGCTGATTGAACTGTGCGACATTGAGCGCTGCGATCTGGTGCTGACGACGGGCGGCACCGGCCCCGCTCGGCGCGACGTGACGCCTGAGGCGACGTTGGCCATCGCGCACAAGACGATGCCTGGTTTCGGCGAGCAGATGCGTCAGATCAGCCTGAATTTTGTGCCCACGGCGATTCTGTCGCGACAGGTCGCAGTAATTCGCGGCACCGCGCTGGTGATTAACCTGCCGGGACAACCGAAAAGTATCAAGGAGACGCTGGAGGGCTTGCGTGACACCGATGGCCAGTCAACCGTGCACGGTATTTTTGCAGCCGTGCCGTATTGCGTCGATCTGATCGGTGGACCGTACATCGAGACCGTAGAAGCGGTATGTAAGGCGTTTCGCCCGAAGAATGCGATCAGGGTTTCAGCGACTCCGAATGCATCCGTTGTATGATCAGCTTTGTCGTGAAATTCCGTCTGCACAGGGGCTAGATGCGATAAATGACGAAACTCGACTATTGACTTAATCATGCGCTAGCCCCGTTAAGAAGGTGCTTTTATGAAAAAGTTGATAAAAATACGGACGCAAAAAAGCGGCCCAAAAAGCCGCTTTTTCACGCCCAGTATTCCGACCCCTATTTGAGGTCAGCCACCAGCGCGTTGCGCACGGTCTGCGGAATCGGGTTGATCGCCGCCTTGTAACGTGGGTGATCTACGCCAACAGCGAGCCCTACGCCGTATTTAAGAGCGGCCTTCATCTCTTTGGTCAACTCGAAGCGCAGGAAGTGCACTGACGACGTTTTATAGTCGTTTTCACGATCCAGATCTTCGTCAGCGATCGAGTACAGCTTGGAGCTGCCTTCCACCTGAATCCAGATGCGGTCTTCGATGCCGATCAACTGCGCGAGTTGACGCTTGCGCTCCACCTCGTCGGTGTATTCAAGCATCATCGTGGCTTTGAGGTTGCTGCCGTCAGGAATCAGCGGCAGATAAGCATCGAGCTCATTCTGCACGTTGTCGCCGCCGTCGGAGCCTTCTACTTCGCTGTCTTCACGAAGCATTTCCTGAATCTGGTAGCGCACTGTCATTTCGTCTTCAAACTGAAGCGCGAGATGATTGCCCAGATGAACGGTGCGATTTTTTTTGTGCGCCATCACCTCTGGTCGAAAGGTGGGACGACGCTTTGTATATTCTTCAAGCGACCAAAGATTAGCCCGTGTTAATACAGGCGTTGACTTCTTAGCCATATTCCAATCCGTAGGTAGTCGATACATCAAATCGGCGGGCGACTTCTGGTGGCACCCTGC
>JBDSYI010000530.1:0-3432 GCA_039925745.1 Casimicrobium sp.
CACGGTGCCCGGCATCACGTGGCCCATGAAGCCTTTGGCCTGCTCATAGATGTCTTCGGTGTCGATCAGGATCTCGCCGATGTCAGCCGTGTAGTAATCACGAATGGCGCGGATCACCAGACTCGATTCCTGATAAATCAGAAGCGGCGCTTTGTTCGCTTTAGCGGCGCCGTCAATCGCTGTCCACAGTTGCAACAGGTAGTTCAGATCCCATTGCAGCTCTTCGGCAGTACGCCCGATGCCGGCGGTACGAGCAATAGTGCTCATGCCGTTTGGCACTTCGAGTTGCGCCATGGTATCGCGCAATTCGTTCCTATCTTCGCCTTCGATACGACGCGAAACGCCGCCACCGCGAGGATTATTCGGCATTAAAACGAGGTAGCGACCGGCGAGCGAAATGAAACTCGTGAGCGCTGCACCCTTGTTGCCGCGTTCGTCCTTTTCGACCTGAACGATGATTTCCTGACCGACGCGCAAGTTATCCGCAATTTTGTTGCGGTTCATTTCGCCATCGACGTTTACGACCGAACGCGAAATTTCCTTGAACGGCAGGAAGCCATTACGCTCCATCCCGTAGTCGACGAAACAGGCCTCAAGTGAGGGCTCAACACGGGTGACCGTGGCTTTGTAAATATTACTTTTGCGCTGCTCTTTCGAAGCAGATTCAATATCGAGATCGACCAGTTTTTGACCGTCGACGATGGCAACGCGCAGTTCTTCTGACTGGGTTGCGTTAAACAGCATGCGTTTCATGCGTACCTTCCTTGTCCAGCTTTTAGGGCAGGGCAATCGTTACGCGGTGGCCTGTGACGCAATGACGATGCGCCGCGGAAGTCGACTAAGACTTTAGCGGCGTCGGATGCGGGAATTTGAGGCGAAAAACGTCAGTGAGGGAATCGGCAAATGACCAGGCGACGACTCTGCTGACCGGGCGTGTTTTGCCCGGGGGAGAGTGTGTTTGCTGGTTCGTCCGCTGCACATTGGATGGAGCAGATGAACCAAAAGCGCTGGTGCGCGGATTCATTGACAATTATTTTTCGTATAGGTCCGCCGCGATTTACGACGCACCCTTATCAAACTTTTCACAGGCCAGCGAGCAACAAATTGCGATGCGCGGTGGCTGAACTCTTACAATCGCCGCTTTTCTCGGTGGCAGCTTGACCGTGGAATCGATGGGTAGAGTAGGTGCGACAAAGCAGTTCGGAAATCGGTGGACGCGATGTTTTCATCATGTCGACTTGGGAAAATTTTTGATATTCGATTGCGATTATCAAAAAAGTGCCAAACTGTTCGTACGATCTACAAGTTGACCGCTTGATTCAAAATGCCGAACTTCCTTCGAAGCCCGACAACGCTGGAATTATAAGGCAAATGAAGGACTTAGCAGCTATTTCTACACCGCTTTCTTTGCCGCGCGTGGCTGCCGGTGCAGCGCCCCGCCTGAGTGCGGACGCAATGCCAGGTGCCAGCGCGCAAGTGCGGCATGTGCGCGTGTCCGAAGCCTATGCCGGTCAGCGTTTGGACAACTTTCTAATTCGAGAGCTGAAAGGCGTTCCAAAAACGCACGTCTATCGTATCGTCCGCTCTGGGGAAGTGCGGGTGAATGGCGGGCGCGCTAAAGCGGAGACGAAGCTGGCGGCCGGGGATGAGTTGCGGATTCCACCAGTTCGAGTCGCAGCAGAACCCCAATACAAGCAGCTCACGGGCGACTTCCCGCACGAAATCGTGTGGGAAGACGATCACCTGATCGCGGTTAACAAGCTAGCGGGGGTGGCGGTTCACGGCGGCTCAGGGGTCAGTTTTGGCGTGATCGAGCAAATACGCATGTCGCGACCCAATGCACCCATGCTCGAGCTGGTGCATCGGCTCGACCGCGATACCTCCGGTGTTTTGTTGATCGCCAAAACGCGCATTGCGCTGATTGGTATGCACGATACTTTGCGTGAAAAGACCGGCGATAAGCGCTATATGGCGGCAGTTAAAGGCGAATGGCTCAACGATCGCCAACACGTCAAAGCGCCGCTAGCCAAATATACGCAGCCCAACGGTGAACGCCGCGTCGAAGTGAATGCGGATGACGGACAGTTCGCGCACACTGTCTTTAACCTCGTCGAGCGACGAGCAGAGATGAGTCTGCTTGAGGCTGAGCTTAAGACCGGGCGCACCCATCAAATCCGAGTTCATCTGCAGCATTGCGGGTTCCCGATCGCTGGAGATGATAAATACGGCGATAGCGCATGGAACAAAGCTTTGCGTGCATCCGGCTTCAAGCGCATGTTTTTGCATGCCAAATCCTTCTCCTTTGAACACCCTGTTACTGCTGAATCAGTGACAGTGGAAGCGCCAATGCCGCGAGAGCTGGCAGCGTTTTGGTACGGCGAACCCACATGAGTAAAAAAAAGTATCCTTTTATCGTCTTCGATTGGGATGGCACCCTGGCCGATTCCACCGGCGTGATCAAGCGCGCTTTGCAGCGCTCGGCTGAGGACTTGGGGTACCCAATCCCGACCGACGCTCAGGCCGCTTTCATTATTGGCATGGGCTTGCGGCCTGCGCTGGAGCACGCGATTCCGACGCTGAAAGAGTCAGATTTGTTACCGCTGACAGATCGTTATCGTCATCACTTTATGGCCGGTGAGAACGAGATTTTTCTGTTCAACGGCGTGTCCGAGATGCTGGCGGCGCTCAAGGCTCGCGGCCATTGGCTCGCCGTGGCGACCGGAAAGTCCCGAAAGGGGCTGGATCGTGCGTTTGACACGTTGGGTTTGCGGGAGTTTTTCGTCGCCTCCCGCTGTGGCGACGAAGGTTTCACAAAACCGCATCCCGGCATGTTGAACGCTTTGTTCGATCAAACTGGAATGACCGCTGTCGACACGGTGATGATTGGCGACACCACTCACGACCTGCAACTCGCCGAAAATGCGGGCACGGCAGCGATTGGGGTGACGTACGGAGCGCATCACCCTGAACTGTTGCAAGAGCACCGTCAGCTAACACTGGTAGATTCGGTATCTGCGCTGCGCAGCTACCTTGAAGCCAACGCATAAATATTCGAACAATGGACCCTATGGATCAACTCCCCTCACAACCCGGCTGGGAACGCGAACTCGTGACCAAACTTGCGCTTGCCAACGTGCGAGAGCAGGCTGCCAAACGCCGCTGGTCGATCTTTTTCAAGCTGCTGTGGCTAGGCCTGGCGTTGCTCGCGCTCGCCTGGTTCAACGGCTGGATTGGTTCACGCAATTCGACAAACGACAACGTGGGACGCCACACGGCTCTGGTGAAGTTGGAGGGCGAAATTTCGGACAACTCCAAGGCGAGCGCTGAAAATATCAATGCGGCGCTTGCGGCGGCGTTTAAAGATACCGATAGCGTGGCGGTGATTTTGAATGTCAACAGTCCCGGGGGCTCACCTGTGCAGTCGGCGCGCAT
>JBDSYI010000531.1:0-10800 GCA_039925745.1 Casimicrobium sp.
TCCCAAAGAACCGGTCGTTTTCAACAAATGGACAAGTTGTATAGTCGGCCCGAACGATGACGTGATGTTGCCGAAAAATTCGGTGAAAACGGATTGGGAAGTTGAGCTCGGCGTCGTCATTGGCAGCCAGGCCCGCAACGTCAGCAAAAAGGACGCGCTCAATCACGTGGTCGGCTATTGCCTGATCAATGACGTCTCTGAGCGCGAGTTTCAGATGGAGCGCGGTCAGACCTGGGACAAGGGCAAAGGCTTTGACACCTTCGGCCCGATTGGTCCGTGGCTCGTCACCGCCGATGAAGTCGGCAATCCCGGCAAGCTCGCCATGTGGCTCGACGTCAACGGTGCGCGCATGCAAACTGGCAGCACCAAGACCATGATTTTTGACATCGCGACCATCGTGTCGTACTGCTCGATGCTCATGACGCTGGAGCCGGGCGACATCATTACTACGGGCACACCTCCGGGCGTCGGCCTCGGCATGAAGCCGAATCCGGTGTACCTGAAGCCGGGCGACGTGATGACGCTGGGTATCGAAAAGCTCGGCGAACAGAAGCAAACCGTCGTGAAATTCAAGACAACGAAGGCATAAGCTTTCGCCTGAAATCACTATTTCACGGGGGCTAGTGAGCCATATTCGTACAAGTCGACATTCGGATTAATGGCTCGTTAGCCCCGATGGAGATTGGGGTTTCGACACAAAGTTAACCGTCTTTTCTTGGGAAAATACGAGCAAAATTCGTTACTGGTCCACGCTCTCGCGGATCGCGCCAATCCAATGCGCGACCGCACGTTGATCGGCGTAAATCGCGGGCGCTGCCGACGCTAGTTGGCGGCGCAACGCGTGTCGCTCCTCGGCACTATGCAACAAGCGAGTCGCAATGGCTGCGTAGTCAGCCTCGCTCACTGCTAGAGTCTCACCGATGCCTGCGGCATCCAGCGCCGCTTTAGCAAATCGGCCGCGCAGGTGCTGGCCAGGTAGCGTCACGATGGGGGTGCCTGCGGCCAGCGCATCCCACGTTGTGATGCCGCCGCCCACGGGAAATGGGTCCAACAGCACGTCACACGCCGCGATCAGTTCGACAAATTCACTGCGCGATCGTCGCCGGAAAAAGCGCACCCGGTCTGCCGCAGCGCCAAGCGTTGCAGCGAAGCGCGCTTTGATGGCGGCCGTCTGTCCCGGCAAACTCGCCTCAGGCAATAGCAGCGTCGCGTTCGGCGATGTGTCGAGGATCGCGGCGAGAGTAGCGTCAAATCGGGGCATCAGTTTGAACAACGATTGCGGGCAGATCAGCAATTCGCCGGCACCGGAAAAACCCAGCGCATGACGGTCACGCATTTTTGCCGGTAACGGCGCGCGGGGATAGGCGGGAAAGGGTGAACCGTCGCCCAGTCGCAACAGTGATTCTGAATAAAAACGCTCGCTGCCTTCCGGCTCCAGCGCCGCGTAGCTCACGAATTTATCAATGCTCGCGAGACCACTGGTGCATGGGTGCCCAATCGTGCTCCATTGTGCGCGGGCGAGGCGCGCATGCGCCAGATAGTAGGTGAGCGCCTCCATGCCGATTTCGGGGTAAAGCAGCCAGTCGAGCTCAGTCGTTGCGATGCGATCACGGGCTGCGATCAGGTCAAACGGAAGCCGATGCACCGTCGCGCCCTGGGCGATGTCTCGAGCCAGTGCATCGTCAAAAAACGGCGGGACTACAAATAGATGCACGTCGAATTCATCGCGCGGCAATCCCGCAATCACTGCCTGCAGTGCACGCCCGACACTTTGATCGAACAGAAAATGCGAGCAGATTCCGAGACGTGGTTTGCCGGACTTGCGCGGCCGATGAAGGTGATCGGCGGTGAACGCGAGGGAGGGCGAAGCCGCATGCAACGTAGCGGCAAGTTCAGCAAGTAGGGCACGATCATCGTCGCGGCCGTGATACGAGAGATAAAACGGTGTGTCACCAAAATCATTGAGCGGGTTGTCGAGTCGCAAATTCGCAGCGCGTAGATCACTCAGCCGCGCTGAAAATTGTGTGCGGGCATCGCTAATTGCCGCCTCAGATGCAGGAATAGGCGGCAGCAGGGTTGCCAGTCGAAAGCGCAAACCTGTGTGCTCATGAACGGCGAGGGCAGATTCGTAGGTGTGTCGAGCGGCGTCGATATCGGCATTCTCGCTCTGCAATAACGCGAGATTCATGGCGATCACCGTATTGCCGGGTTCGCGCTTGAGGCCAGCCTGAAATGACGCTTGGGCCTCACTTATATTGCCCGCGCTCTGCTCCATCTGACCCAGCGCATTCCACAGCATCGCGTGATCTGGCAGGCGCTTGCAGCTAGCCCTCGCGAGGGTCAGCGCTTCAACGCGCTCACCCAGATCATTGAGCACGTCAACCAGCGTGGAGCGCGCGTTGGCGTGGCCCGGATCGCGTTTGATGCATTCGCTAAGCAGGCTCCGCGCGCGTGGCAAGTCGCCGCTCTGCATGGCGTTGAGCGCACGATTAAAGCGCGCGTCAACATGCGACGGGTCAATCTGCAAGGCAGCGGCAAACGACGCGTCAGCGCTGGTAAAGTTTCGCTGCTTGCGTCGCAATTCACCGAGGTTATTGTGCGCCGCAATCAGCCCAGGCTTCAGGCGCAGCGCAGCTTCGTAGTCAGCCGCTGCATCCTGCAGACGCCCGAGCGACGAGAGTGCCAGCGCACGGTGATAGTGCGCCTCCGCCACCGATTGTGGGGTAGCCGTAATCAACCGGTTGAGTCGCTCAAGCGCTAGCTCCGCTTCGCCCGCTGTCCATGCCGCAACACCACCGTAGAACAGCGCCGCTGCGTTGTCTGGATCGACTGCGAGCACGTGCGCATAGAGCGGCAACGCGGCTGCGGTCTGCCCCGACTGATGCAATTGCAACGCTGTTTTCAGCTCAGGTGACACGGTATTTCTAAGTGCTTCTAAGTTATAGCTTTTGGTTGAACGTCACACTTAACGGGGCATCCGCGGCAAAAGCCCATAAGTCGATAAATGCACTTTTGAGTAGTTAGCCCCATACAAAGCGTTGTTACAGACAAAAGCTGTTGATCGCCTCAAGTGTTCGTGCGCAACAAAATCAGCGTCGCTAAGCCAAGGAAAATAAAGAATCCGCCGGTATCAGTCACGGCAGTCAGCAGCACACTGGAACCCGCAGCAGGATCTTTGCCATGACGATAGCGCCACATCGGAATGACCACCCCCATCACCGCGGCGAGCATAAGATTCAGCGTCATGGCGAGCATCAGCACCAGCCCGAGCGCAAGATTGCCCTCCATCAGCCCGATCACCAGGCCAATGACACCGCCAAAGATCAAGCCATTGATGATTGCCACTGTCATCTCTTTTTTGATGAGGCGGCGAAAGTGGTCGGAGCCGATTTGGCCCAGCGCAATGGCGCGTGCGATCATTGTTAGCGTCTGATTGCCCGAATTTCCACCTATCCCGGCAACGATGGTTTGCAGCACTGCGAGCACCGCTAATTTGGCTATCGAGCCCTGAAATAAATCGGTCGCACGCGAGGCCACAAACGCTGTGATGAGATTAAGTCCCAGCCACTGCCAGCGGTTCTGCACACTCTTCCAGACGCTTGCAAAAATGTCTTCTTCGTCTCGCAAACCCGCCTGATGGCGCATATCCTCTTCCGCGCTTTCGCGCACGAAATCGAGCACCTCAGCCACCGTGACGCGTCCGATTAATTCGCCCTTCGCATCCACCACGGGCGCGGACACGAGGTCGTAGCGCTCGAACGCCGCAGCCGCCGCGTCGGCATGATCCATCGGCTCAAACACAATGTTCGGCTCGACCATCACGTCCTTCACCAAGGCATCCTCGTGCGTCACGAGAATAATGTTAGTCGGCAACACGCCGAGCAGTTTGTCCTCGCGATCCACTACAAACACCTTGTCGGTGTTGGCTGGCAATTCGTCGAAGCGTCGCAGGTATCGCATCACCACTTCGAGCGTCACATCGGGTCGCACCTCGATCATCTCGAAGTCCATCAATGCGCCAACCATGTCCTCTTCGTATGACATGGCCTGACGCAACTGTTCGCGCTCTTCGGGATCGAGCGTGCGCTTGACGGCCTCAACCACATCACTCGGCAAATCGGGAGCAAGGTCAGCGAGCTCATCGGTGTCCAGCGTGGCTGCCGCCGCCATTAGCTCCGGCGCATCCATGCTCGCGATCAGGGTTTCGCGAACCGAATCCGACGCCTCCATGAGGATGTCGCCGTCACGATCCGCCTTAACCAGGTCCCAGACGAACATGCGCTCATCAAGTGGCAACGCCTCCAGGATGTGCGCAACGTCGGCCGGATGCAACTCGTCTAGCGTTTCCCGCAGGCGCGAGAGCACGCCTTGCACCACCGGGCTCTGCGAGGGATTATCGAGCGTATCGGAGAGGCTTTCGGCAAAACCTGAAAGCAGCCGGTACTGCCGTACCAGCGCGACAACGTCAGCTAAGGCTTCGCTAAGCGCCTCATCCACGCTCGCGCTGTTCGCATTAAGCGAATCTTTTTCGAGGGCTTCGGGCATGGAGGAGGCGGTTCCAAAGTGAGATTTTGCGAACTAAGAACCGCAATTCTAATGGCGCAATGCCTGCAGCGTTTGCGTCCTACGCAGGTAAGTAGCACACAAAAAGAGCAACAACGCGCCCGGAGGCTTGGCCGTTACCCACATCAATCGTGGGTAAGTACAAGCGTTGCGCGATCCTGGCTTGCTCGTATCTAACGACGCCGAACGTCGCGACGTCTGCCGCGCGTGCTCGTCAATTCGTTTTCAATGATCGCCCCATCAGGGAGCCTCCCATGTGTTCACGTAATTTGTTTCTTCTGCTCGCTTCAGTTTTTTCGCTCGTCATCGCGACAAGCGCCTCGGCGCAGTCAATCACCGTGGTTGAGTATTACAACAAGTCCCTCGACGCGCATTTCATCACTGGTCGCACCGACGAGCAAACCGCGCTTGACGGCGTGGCGGACTTCAAACGCACAGGCATGACGTTTCAGGCAACAGCCGTCGCAACCGCAACGTCCAGTCTGACCAAAATTTGTCGCTTCTACATCAGCGTCGCCTCGCCTTACGTCAGTTCACACTTTTATGGACGGCAGGGAATCGATTGCGAATCGATCCGGGCGCAAAATTTGGCAGGATTTACATGGGAAGACTACGATTTCGCCACGCAGCAGCCCACATCGGGGGCTTGCCCTGCGGGAACCACCACCATTTTTCGCGGCTTTCGCGCGGCGGCGGGTGGCAAGACATCGAACCATCGCTACAGCGCCAGTCAGGCCACTTATGACTCAGCGGTCACAGCGGGCTACGTGGGCGAGGGGGCCGCGTTCTGTGCGACGGCGGCGACTGCCGCGAGCGCGAATGCCGACGCTGTAGCCACGGCTGTAGGCACACCGAATGGAACACCAGTGAGCCTCAGCATCGGAGCAGCAGGAGGCTCGCTGACCAGTGCAGACGGCAAAATGACGCTGACGGTTCCGGCCAACGCAGTTTCGAGCGCGACCACATTCACTATCCAGCCGATCACCAATGAGGCACCAGGCGGCGCAGGCGGCGCTTATCGTTTGCTACCGGATGGGCAAACGTTCGCCAGCCCGGTCAAACTTGATTTCGCCTACAACGATCAGGATTTGCGCGGTACCGACCCCGATGCACTGGGTGTTGCTTTTCAGGACAATAAAAGGTTCTGGCGGTCATTGAAAACAGTGCAACTGGATCAAGTCAACCGCAAACTGACGGTCTCAACGTCACACTTTTCCGACTGGACATCGCGTCTGGGCGGGCTTCAGCTTCTACCCGGCACGGCGACGGTTGCGGTGGGCAAGTCCATCAGCCTTTTGTTGGTGAATTGCAAAACGGGTGAGCCTGACGAAAACGACCTTGTGAGTTTGCTCTACATATGCGTGCCACCATTTTTCACTGCGACGGCATCAGGATGGGCGGTGAATGGAGCGCCCGGCGGCGTGACCGGGCTTGGCCTTGTTGCCAGAACCAGCGGGATTAGCGCGACCTACACTGCACCCGCGACGAAACCAACGCCCCGTCAGGTGGCGGTGAGCGCCCAAGCGGTCGCAGCAGCGAGAAGCTCGACGGTCGTTTCCAACATCACGATTGTTGATGACGAGTGGGTTGGCACCGGAACGTCCACTTCCGAGGCCCATTCGACCAGTGCACAAGTCACCTGGAAACTCGAAAGCAGCATCGGCAACGTTGCTACGTATCGCCCCTCGGGCACCGCAACTATGATCCTGAAGGGTTGTATTTTCTATGCCCCGGACAACGGCGTCATCGACCCAAACAGCGGCGTGCTCAAAGTCGACTACAACGCCTCACCCCCGACCTATCAAGGTGTCGGTTTGGCCGTCTGGCCCACGCTCGCCAATACGTCGAACTGCCCGCCTCTGAGCCCACCATCGTTTAGTACATTCGCTGCAACTGGCTATTTCGGTGGCAGCAAAGGCGCGCTGGGCGACGAGGCGCAAGGCGAGGTAAGCGCGGATGGGATGACCATCGAGGGCACAGACACCAACACCTCAGGCGCCGCGGTCACGTTCAACTGGCGATTCACTCGCAAGTAATGCCGCGCGAAGCCGATCAGTCCGGCAACTCCACCTGCGGCATACGCGCCAGGATGATGCCGGTTTTTTTCCGCAATCCGGGCGCACCCAAATTACGCTCATAAAAGCGTGGATTCGGGGCCATGGCAGCGAGCTTGGCAGCCTGTTCAGCCGACAACTGCGCAGCCGATACGCCGTAGTAGCGGCGCGCTGCGGCTTCCGCACCAAAGATGCCGTTGCCCCACTCGATCACATTCAGGTAGAGCTCAAGAATGCGCTCTTTATCGAGGAAGTGTTCCAGCATCAGCGTGATGATGGCTTCCTGCCCTTTGCGCAGATAACTTTTCTCGGGCGATAAAAACAAATTCTTGGCGAGCTGCTGCGTGATGGTTGATCCACCCGCAACCGTCTTGCCTTTGGCGCGATTTTTTTCTAGCGCAAGTTGAATGCCGTCCCAGTCGAAACCTTCGTGATCGACAAACGTGGAGTCCTCTGAAGCGATTAGCGCACGTTTCAGATTGCGCGAGATCTTTGCGTACGGCACCCAGTCGTAGCGTAGCGTCGCATCAGGTTTTTTGTCGTGGAGTTCGCCCATGCGGTACGACATAAATGCAGTATGACCTGGCGCATGATCGGCGTACCACCACACTTGCAGCGCGAACCAGCACTGAATTAGCACAAATAATCCAGCCATCGCGAGAACGATCGCCGCCAGCATGCGGCCAAACGTGCGAAACAAATTCTTGGCCACCTGATCGCTACTCACGCGCCAATTCGGCGCGAAGTTGGGCAATGATTGGCGCTGCGTGCGGCAGTTCCCCGCGCCATTGCAAGTAGCTTTCTGCCGCCTGTTCAACCAGCATTCCAAGGCCATCAGCCACGCCAACAGCACCCTGAGCCGACGCCCAATTCATAAAAATAGTTGGTTGCTTTCCGTACATCATGTCGTAGGCAAGCGCATCCGGCGCAAAAATATGTGCGTTCTCTGGCAGCGGCAACGAGCCAGTCAGGCTCGACGACGTGGCATTAATCACAACATCAAATTTCATCGATTCTGCGACTAAAGCGTCGACCGAAAGCGCCCTCGCTGCGAATTCATTTTTGTAAGGAGAAACCAGTTCAGTCGCACGCTCAAACGTTCGGTTCACGACGACGATTTGCCTGGGCGAACGCAGGAATAGTGGGCCGATCACGCCACGTGCCGCGCCACCTGCGCCGAGCAGCAAAACGTTCTTGTCCTTCAGGCTCGTATGCAAATTCGTCTCGATATCGCGCACAAGCCCGGCACCGTCAGTGTTGTCGCAGAACCAATGATCGTCGCGCCAGATTAAAAAGTTCGCTGCACCCGCCTGTTGTGCACGCAACGATGCACTGCGAGCCAGGGCAAACGCATCACGCTTAAACGGCACGGTCACGTTCGCGCCGACGCCACCCTCATCGAAGAAGCGTTGCAGCTCACCGGCAAAATTACCGATCGGCGCGAGGCGTTTTTGGTAGTCGATGTGCTGATTCAAACTTGCAGCGAAGAGCGCGTGAATTCGTGGGCTTTTGCTGTGCGCAATGGGGTTGCCAAAGACAGCGTATTTGTCAGTTCTTCTCATAACGACGTCATGGCCCTTTAAGACTTCCGCCGACCGAGCTTTCTAACTCGCCCGCACGCGTGAAGCTCCATGTTCGTGTGATGTAGATGATGTCGGTATCGTTTCGAATATCGGCAGGGAACGGCGCATATGGTGCCGCCAGTTCAACGATTTTGAGCGCAGAGGCATCAAGGATTTTGTTGCCGGATCCGCGATCCACCTCAATGGTTTCGATGCGGCCATCGGCTTTAATACCGACCGTCAATACGAGCGAACCGTAGAGCTTTTGTGCCCGTGCGATTGCCGGGTAATTGGCGTTACCAACACGCTCTACTTTTTGTCGCCAGTCTTCAACATAGCGAGCGAAGCGATACTCGGTGGCGCGGGCTCCGATGTGCTTTTTTTTCGGGCGTTGCTGGTACGAATCAAATTCGCGCGCGATCTGTGCTTCAAGCCTTTGTAGTTCCAACGCCTTGGCTGACAACTCCTGGAACGCGTTAGCTGAATCAGCGCGTTTCGACTCTTTTGCGTCGCGGTCTGTTGAGGCCTGAGTCTTCGAACGTACTTGTTGCAACAGTTCTCGCGTCTGCCGTTCCAGCGATTCCACCTGCTCTTTGGCGGCGGCAATTTGTGTCTGCTGCGCGTCCATCGCGGCGCGTGGCAAGGGTGAGCTTAGTCGCCGTTTCGCGTCCGTATTGCCGCCACCGTCGAGATTGGCCTGTGCTAGAAAATCCGCCTTTGACGGTTTGGAATCGGTCTTCGCGTTGACCAGAGACACTTCAAGTGGAGGCGTTGGCGCGGACTGCTTGAACAGTTTAGGCAGTTCGAAATGCAGCGACAAGAGGATTACATGCACGCCAATGGACGCCGCTAGCGTCCATTTCAACAATGGACTCATGCCCACCGCTATCGGCAGCATCGCTGGAGCCTGAATGACTTTTATCGTGCGTTTCACACGATGATTCTATGGCACGCTTTAAGCTGCGTTTGCTTCGTTGGGAGCGTTTGTGACGCCAACCGTTTCAATGAATCGCATATGCAACGCAGGTTCAAATAAATCGATCTCGGCAACTGACAAAATCACCTGCATGCCCGCAGGTTGATTTGGCATATCGTTGATGCGTTGCACCAGTGGCAGGCGATCAAAACGAACCAGATTTTCCCGGATAACGTGCGCGGTGAGTTTGCTGATGTTTTCCTGCTGGATGTAGCGCAGGCACCAATAAAACTCCATCTGCTGCTGGAACTCTCCGTAGCCAGAGTAGGTGACGTCGAAATCTGCGACCGCGGCCAGAAGTTCGGCATTGCCGTTGCCGTATGCAGGCACGGTTCCAGCGTTGGTCGGAGCGGCATTGGCATCGGGTGCATTCGGATTGGCCACCAACGCCAACAATTGGCGCTGATTGAGCAGATCTGAATAACGTCGCAAGGGCGAAGTGGCCCACAAATAGTGAGGCACATTCAAGCCCTCGTGCTGCCCCGCGATTGAGCTCATGCGTGTCTTTCCGTTTGCTTGCACGCGGAACATGCCTGGCCATTTTCGCGCGGCCAAAGCTCCGGCCCAAGTGACGTTGGTGAAGATCATAAGTTCGGACACGAGCGTGTCGACCGGTGAACCACGCTTGCGCGGCCAGATCTCTATTCGGCAGTCGGCGGCGTCGGCGTCGCCGTGAACGGCGAAGCTATAGTCGACTCGGTTTTGCGGTTGCTCGCCGCGTGCCGCAGCACGAACCTGCGCGAAGGCGTAGAGGGTGCGCATGGCGGCGCCATGCGTGTCTTTGCTGTCGTTTGCCGGATCCATCCACTCGAGTTCGTCAAGCCGGCCAAGGCGCAAATTGCTCACGATTGGCACGCGCTCAACGCACGTCTCGGTGCTCGTCACCTGCATTGCAGCGTCAACCGTCGCGTAAAGCGACAGCGCGGCAGGCGATTTGCCCTCGTCCAGAGAAAACTCGGCAATCACGTCGTCGGGCAACATTGTGATCTTGTGACCCGGCATGTACACGGTCGACAAGCGGTCGCGAGCCACGCGATCAAGCTCGCTGTTGATGGTGATTGCCAGTGCCGGCGCGGCGATGTGAATGCCCAGGCGGAAGCCGCCGCTGGCAAGCGGTTGCACTGAAAGCGCATCGTCAATTTCGGTCGTCGTTGCGTCGTCGATGCTGAAAGCTCGCACATTTGCCGTTGGCAAATCAGCAATCGCAGGTAACGGAACATGCGACGGAAACGCGATGCCTTTTGGAAAAGTCGCCCGCAAAAAACGCTGAAAGTGCAATGCATGCGTTGACGGAATCGCACCCGCTTTCGCCAGCAAATGCACTGGCGCCATTCGCGCGCGATCGGCGGCAGCGACCAGCGCTCGATAGCCGAGACTTTGTTTCTCCGGACTATTTAAAAGTTGCACCCAATTTGCTGAAATTTCGACCGGTGCTTGCCCTGCGAGCAACGCCTGTACCCAAACTTCAATCTGTTCGGCCTCGCGCGCCTTGCGCTCAACACCGGCGAGCGCTGCGCTCAACGCATCTTCGGGAGCCCGCTTGTAGCGGCCCTTTCCGCGTTTGTAGAAGTACATCGGTGACTGCTGGAGCGCAAGCAGGGTTGCCGCCTGATGCACTGCCGAAGCCGATGCTCCGAAGTATTCC
>JBDSYI010000532.1:0-4906 GCA_039925745.1 Casimicrobium sp.
CGCGTGATGGCCTGACGGATCCACCACGTGGCGTACGTCGAGAACTTAAAGCCACGGCGGAATTCAAACTTGTCGACCGCTTTCATCAGGCCGATATTGCCCTCTTGAATCAAGTCGAGGAACTGCAAACCGCGATTCGTGTATTTCTTGGCGATCGAGATTACGAGGCGCAAGTTGGCCTCGGTCATTTCTTTTTTCGCCTTGCGTGATTTTGCTTCGCCGGACGACATCTGTTTGTAGATATCTTTGAAATCTTGCAGCGGCAAATTCACTTTTTTCTGATGATCGAGCAGCGCTTCCTGACGTTCAACGAGTGCCTGACGATTCTTCGCCATCACTTCGCTGTACGGCTTGCAGAGCGCGATCTCTTTGTCGATCCAGGTCAGGTCAAGCACGCGCTCAGGGAAGGTTTTCAGGAAATGGTCGCGTGGCATATGGCATTTGAAGACCAGCATTTCCTGCAACTTGCGCTCATGGCCACGAATACGCTCGACTTCTGAACGAACGGAATCACAAAGTTGCTCGACGATCTTCGCGGCGAAGCGAATGTCGGTCATCTCTTCGGTGATCTTCTTCTGCGCTTTAACGTAGCCTTCGCTCTTGTACTCACCTTTTTCGATGTGTACGAGAAGCTTCGCGTGGTTTTTGCGAATGATGCCAAATTTCTCAAGCGACATCGCCTTGAGTTTGGCGAGGAGTTCGGCCGAAATAGCAGCGGTTGCTTCTTCGTCTTCCTCTTCTTCTTCAGCCTCTTCCTCGTCGCTTTCAGCGTCGTCAGCGACGACGGGCGCAGGCGCAGGTGCAGGCGGCTCAAGACCTGCCAAACCGTCGACGATATCGTCAACGATCGCTTCACCTTTTTCAATTTTGTCGGCGAGCAGAAGAATCTCGGTAATCGTCATTGGGCATGCGGAAATCGCAGTGACCATGTGCTTCAGACCGTCCTCAATGCGCTTGGCGATTTCGATTTCGCCTTCTCGCGTCAACAGCTCAACCGTTCCCATTTCGCGCATGTACATGCGGACGGGGTCGGTGGTGCGGCCAAATTCGCTGTCGAGCTGGGAAATGGCTTGTTCGGCTTCTTCGGCGACGTCATCATCGGCCACCGCAGACGCGGTTTCCGAGATGATCAACTCTTCGGCGGCGGGCGCTTCATCGAACACCTGAATGCCCATGTCGTTGATCATCGCGACGATAGATTCAATCGCCTCGGCGTCAACCAGATCATCCGGCAAGTGGTCGTTGATCTCGGAGTAGGTCAGGTAGCCACGATCTTTACCGAGCGTGATCAGCGTTTTCAGGCGCAGACGACGGGTTTCGGCGTCAACCGTTTTGAACGGCGCGAGCGCTTCGAGCAAGGCTTGTTGTTTCTTCTCAAGCAACAGTTGTTTGCGCGTTTTCGGCTTGCCGGTTAACGGGTTGATAGCGATGGCGACTGGCGCGGCAGCGACTGCGTCAGCCCCTGCTGCATCGGCTTCTGCCGCGACTGGCGCTGCAGCAACCGCATTTTTCGGAGGACGACCTGGCTTGCCAGTCTTAACGGGCGGCGGAGCGGTGACTGCGGGTGTTGCCGCAGCAGCAACTGCAGCAGTAGATTTCGCAGATACGGATTTTGCAGAATTTTTCGCAGCTACAGCTGCCGGTGGGACGACGGGGGCGGGTGACGCAGCAATTGCGCCACGTTTTGCTTGCTTCTCGATGGGAATCTTCTTTATTAATGTCTTGACGACCGGGATTTCCGGAATTACCGAGGCCTTAACGGTCGGCTTGGTCGTTGCTTTTACTGGAGGCTTGGCGGTCGCTTTTGCGACCACCTTCGGAATAGATTTGGCAATAGCGACTGCCGCTTTAGGTGCGGTTTTCGCTGCAACTTTGGCGACGACTTTAGCTTTGGCAGGCGCGGTCTTGGCTACCACTTTGACGGCGGGCTTTACGGTTTGCTTGGCTACGGTTTTGACTGCTGCTTTGGCAACAGGTTTCGCGCTTTTCGCTTTCGACACGGGTTTTGCAACTGTTTTGGCGACAGGCTTGGCAGCCGGTTTCGCGTTCGCATTGGTTGTCGTCGGTTTCTTGCTGACGGGCTTGGCCACCTTTGCCGCGGGTTTGGCGGCGGGTTTTACTTTACTCACGGGTTTGGCCTTTACTGCGATTGCTTTCGCCAATTTCGATGCGGGCTTGACTACTTTGCCCTTCGCCGCTGGTTTCACTGCTGTTTTCGCCACTGGCTTCGATGGCTTCTTCGCCGAGACGACCGCTCGCGCCTTTGCCGCCGGCTTGGCGACGGGTTTTGCAGCTGGCTTCGCTTTGGCTGTTTTGCTTGCGGCGCTTTTTACGGCACCTTTGACAACTTTGGCGGCGGGTTTAGATTTAGCTTTGACCATGATTCAAATTTCCAATGCACAACGAGCAAACAAGCCCGGCAAGAGAGGCGGCAAATGAACGCGACTTCGCGTCAGTCGGTTTCGCCAGAGGATCGAGGTATTCATCCATCGTCAGGCGTCTAACTGGTAAGCTAAGTGAGGGTAACCCTCGATTTTACCAGCGACTCTGCTAGTAAAGCAGCCTTTTAAGTAGCGCAAATCGTCTGTATGAGTAACAACTTTTGTACGGAACGCCGCACAAACGGGGGCTATCACTCAATAGTTGATGAAGTCGACAATCAGCTTAATACGAAACTAGTCCCGGTGTGGCCTCGCGTTTAGCAAAAAGCTGTTGCTCAAACGAGCACAAAAACCTTACCCGCAACTCGCGCCTAGATATGGGGGCTTTGTCGCACCATCCGTGCACGGCTAGAACAAATACCCTAGCCTTCATTCATCAAGAACACAGGGAACGGGTCACAAGCCCAAAC
This sequence comes from Casimicrobium sp., assembly GCA_039925745.1. GTDB lineage: Bacteria > Pseudomonadota > Gammaproteobacteria > Burkholderiales > Casimicrobiaceae > Casimicrobium. Next base: position 2,852 of record JBDSYI010000532.1, read on the forward strand.
GAGTCATGCGAATCAAACGATGGATGGGAGTGACATTGATCGCTCTGGCAGTGGTCGGCGTTGTCGGCGGTGGGGCGTTGGGCTACAAGGCTTATGCCGCCAAGCAGGCTGACTCGGGTTTGACTGCTGGCAAAGACGGCAAAATTGGCAAGGACGGCAAGAAGGCCGACCCGGTTCTGGCGTTGGCGGCGGTTGATATTGCAACGGCTGGCCCGGCAACGCTAGTCCAGTCATTTGCTGTGGCCGGTACGGTCGACGCAGCGCGTCAGGCTGTCGTTCGCTCGCGTCACGCCGGCACTGCGACCGGTGTGACCAAGCGCGCGGGTGACAGAGTTAAAGCGGGGGAGCATTTGGCGCGCGTAGACAGCGACGAGCTGCGCCTGCGTCTGGGTGAGCGCGAATCAACGGTGCGCCAAACACAGGCGGCCTTGACCGTAGCTGAATCAGCACGTGCTCAACAGCGTTCGCTGTCGGATCGCGGTTTTATTTCCAAAGCCGCGCTAGACAGTTCCGAGAGCAATTTTGTGAGTGCTCGCTCCATGTTCGAAGCCGCCAAATCACAGCTTGACATGGCGAAATCAGCCATGGCAGAAACGGTGCTGACAGCGCCCATCTCTGGCGTCATTTCCAAGCGCGGGATCGAGCCCGGCGAGCGCATTACGGCCGAGATGTCGGTGTTTACGATCCTCGATCCGGCGTCGCTAGAAGTCGTCGTTCCCGTCGCTGCCGAGCGCGTGGCAGAACTCAAAATGGGCCAGAAGGCGAAATTTCAGCTTGACAGCAGCGGCGCGACCATCGAGGGCGCGTTGTCCCGGATTATTCCCACGACTGGCAGCGCAGCGCGCACGGTTGAAACACGCTTTTCGTTGCCCGCCGCGAGCGGCGTGCCCGCCGGCGCTTTCTTGTCGGGGCAATTGGCATTTGCGCAAAGCACAGCAGCGGTTGCGATTCCCCGAGTCGCGATCAAGACGGATTTGAATGGTAACTACGTCTGGATCGTGCGCGACAACAAGGCGCAAAAGGCGCGAGTGAAATTGGCGATCGGCGCGGATGAATCGAATCCGCTGATATCGGTGACCGACGGCGTTGAAGCCGGTGCAACGGTGTTGACGCTGCGCGGGGTGGAACCCAACGAGGGTCAGTCGGTATCGATGCCGGGTGCGGCCAGTGCCGCGGCACCTGCGGCGCCCACCGCCGTTACCTCCGCGTCGAAATAGCGAAGCAACGAAAGGAATGGCATCATGTGGATGACTCGCGTTGCGATCAAAAATCCGGTGTTCTGCACCATGGTGATGTTTGCGCTCATGGTGATGGGCGCGGTGTCTTATTTCCGGCTGCCAATCGATGCGATGCCAGAGGTGAACCTGCCGTTCGCCTTCACGGTGGTTGCCTATCCCGGCGCGAGCCCGCAAGCGGTCGAGAGTGATCTCACCAAGCCCATCGAAAACGCGCTCAACACGATTTCTGGCGTCAAAAAAATCACCTCGCGTTCGCGTGAAAATTCGAGTCTCGTGATCGTCGAATTCGCGATGGGAACGGATATCAAGGTGGCGATGCAGGAGATGCGTGACAAGCTCGCGCAAATCCGCTCTGGCTTCCCGAAAGAGGCGAAAGAACCGTTCGTCTCTCAGGCCAATCGCGACGATGATCGCGCAGTGGTATCGCTCGGCGTGACCTCGAAAATACGCACCTTGCCTGATCTGTCCTACATCGTGGAAGAGGTCATCCGCCGTCGGATGGAAAACGTGACCGGTGTGGCCACGGTCAACATCAATGGTTCGTCAACGCGCGAAATTCAGATTGAACCGGATACCGCGAAATTGCGCGCACGCCGTATCGGCATCGATCAGGTGCTGGCCGCATTGCGCACGGACAACATTGACGCCCCGGTCGGCAACATCACTATCGGGCAAAACGACAAGTCGGTGCGCGTCGATGCGCGCTTCAAAACAGTCGCAGATTTCTCCAATCTTGTCGTCGCCCGTCGCGATGGACTGCAGGTGCGTCTGGGCGATATCGCCACCGTCATCGACGGCAGCAAAGAGCAAACCAGCT
>JBDSYI010000533.1:0-9310 GCA_039925745.1 Casimicrobium sp.
AAAGCTACTTTCAACACTCTATTTTCAAAACCGGGGAATCTGACGAGCACGTCAACTGAAGGAGTACTGCTATGACAAGCCTGGTTACCTACTTAAAAAAGCGTTGGGTGGCTGTACCGTTATTGGCAAGCGCCGTTTTTTCAAGCACGATCACATTGGCGCAGACCGCCTGCAACGGAAAGACGCTTTACACCGCAACCATCGTATCGGGGCAACTAAGCTGTAGCAACGGCGGCTGTCACGGCCCCAGCCCAGCAGCTAACCAGAACAAGCTAAAGAACGGTGCGAACAACGGGCCCGCCATCAGTGCCGCTACCAGCAGCGTCTCTGAAATGAAATTTCTAAAAGGAGTGCTGACGACCGTACAACTTGCGGATCTGGGCGCGTACATCGCTACGCCGACCGTTACGTGTGGTGCCACGGCACCAGTCGCCTCGCTCTCCACTCCTTCCCTTGCTTTCGCTGCAACCAACGTTGGCGCAACAGCGGCGACGCAAGTCACCACCGTCACCAACTCAGGCACTGCGGCGCTTGTCATCGCGTCAACTGCGGTTAGCGGTGCTGACTTTGCCATCGCCGCAACCTCTTGCACAGCCGGGCTCAGTGTCGCGATAGGCGGTAGTTGCTCGGTGACCACGCAATTCTCGCCAACTGCGGCGGGTGCGCGAACGGGGTCACTCACGATCAATCACAACGCCACGCCAGCCGCGAGTACCGTCACGCTCTCAGGAACCGGTGTTGCCGTCGTTGTTAGTACGCCTGCTGCAACGCTATCGGCAGCGTCACTCGCGTTTACTGCGACCAACATTGGCGCAACTGCGGCGACGCAAGTCACCACCGTCACCAATTCAGGCACTGCGGCGCTTGCCATCGCGTCAACTGCAGTCAGCGGGGCCGACTTTGCCATCGCCTCAACCACTTGCACAGCCGGGCTCAGCGTCGCGATAGGCGGTAGTTGCTCGGTGACCACGCAATTCTCGCCAACTGCTGCGGGTGCGCGAACGGGGTCACTCACGATCAATCACAACGCCACGCCAGCCGCAAGTACCGTCACGCTCTCGGGAACCGGTGTTGCCGTCGTTGTTAGTGTGCCTGCTGCAACGCTATCGGCAGCGTCTCTGGCGTATGCTTCAACGACAATCGGCATTGCCGCACCAACTCAGCAAGTGACACTGACAAATTCTGGTACGGCCGCGTTAGTGCTGACTGCAACGACACTGGCGGGCAGTGACTTTGCGATCACCGCGAACGCCTGCACTGCAGGTGCCAGCATCGCGCCGAACGCAAGCTGCACGCTTACGGTTCGCTTTACGCCAACGGCGTTAGGCGCGCGCAGCGGATCAGTAACGATCTCGCACAATGCCAGTCCGACCACCAGTACCATCTCGCTGGCAGGCACTGGCGCAGCCGCACCGCCACCAGGGTCGCCGGTTGCAACGGCGTCAGCCGCAGCGCTCGCGTTTCCATCGACGACCGTTGGCATCGCAGGGTCAACCCAAACGTGGACACTCACGAACACGGGTGCGGCAAACTTTTCCGTTAGCAGCATGACGATTTCAGGCAGCGAGTTTTCGGCGACCGTGACCACTTGTACTGCGGGCGCGACAATCGTGCCGGGTGCGAGCTGTATGGTGTCAGTTCGTTTCTTACCGTCTGCGGAGGGTACGCGTACCTCGACGCTGTCTGTAAGCCACACTGCTTCGCCCGGGACTACGACGGCAAGCCTAACGGGTACCGGCGTGGCACCTGCAACCGGTGTGTCGCCAGCGGCTCAACTAAACGAGACAGCGCTTGCGCTTTCCGATACAAGCCTCGGTGCCGTGGCCCCCGGTCTGAGCGTGACACTGTCCAACACAGGCAGCGGCCCAATGGTATTGGGCGCGCTTGCGGCCGCACCGAGCGAATTTCAAATTGCTTCCACTAACTGCGCTGCAGGTGCCACCTTAAATCCCGGGGCTCATTGCACGGCGATCATTACCTTTTCGCCAATGTCCGTCGGGCCAAAATTTGGCGCTGTTACTTTTAACCATAACGCGACACCGCCGACAAGTTCGGTAACGCTTAGCGCAAGTGGCATGGCGGCATCGACCAGTACACCATCGACTCGACTGATGGTGGATTACTTGTATACACCGCTGAATTACTACTTCATCACATCACGCGATTCAGACAAAACGTTACTCGACAGCGTCGCGACTTTTAAACGCACCGGGGCGAGCTTTCTCGTCTACGCAACGCAACAAGGTGAAATGCGCGGCATCAGTCGCTTCTACTTCGATCAAGTCGCAAAAAACTTGCAGCGCGGCAGTCACTACTACACCTTGCTTGACGCTGACCTTCTAGCACTGGCTGACCAGAACCCTGGCCACAGCAAAGCAGCAGGCATGGCGCAAAATGAGAGTCTGGATTCGTTCGCTTACCTGCCGGTAGTGTCGGGAATCGGCGGAACCTGCGCTGCCGGGTTGCTTCCGGTATATCGTCTGTTTCGTGGCAACGCGAAATTCCCAGACGACCCGAATCATCGCTTCACAACGAGCCTCACGACCTACAACGAAGCCACAGCCGCAGGCTGGGACGGCGAAGGTGTTAATTTCTGCGTACCTGCGCAGTAGGAGAAGGATCAGATCATGTCAAATCAAAAAATGGGTCCGATGCGAACCTTCAAAATCGCGGCATTCGCGCTGTCACTCATCGGCCTCTCGTGCACGCAAGTTGAGGCCGTAGAGGTCGGCAGCCCGGCACCGACGTATTCGCTGCCTTCCGCCTCGGGAAAAGTTGACACCGCAAGCCTTAAAGGCAAACTGGTGTACGTCGACTTTTGGGCATCGTGGTGCGTTCCTTGCAAGCAATCATTCCCATGGATGAACGAGATGCAGGCGAAGTACGGCGACCGAGGGCTGCATGTGCTCGCGATCAACGTCGACGGCAAACAGGCCGACGCCGACAAGTTTCTGGGACAGGTGCCCGCGAAGTTCCAGGTTGCGTTTGATCCGACCGGTCAAACGCCTAAACAGTTCGCAGTGAAAGCAATGCCCACCTCGTATCTCGTCGACGGCGACGGTCGCGTCGTTTACGTTCACGCGGGTTTTCGCGAGAGCGATCAAAAATCCATCGAAGCAGCGATTGTTACTGCGATCGATAACATGAAAAAAAGGTAACCCGATGAAACTCAAATTCAGGCGCATGCTCGTTGCGATACACGCAACCGCAAGTATCGCGTTGTTCGCTGGTTGCGCTATTCAGCCGCCCCAACCGTGGGAAAAAGCCAATCTGGCTAAGAAGGAAATGACCATGGACGCCGATCCGCTCGATCAGGCGTTTACCCAACACATCTATTTCAGCAAGGAAAGCGCTTCAGGCGGTTACGGCGTTGGCGGAGGTGGCTGTGGTTGCAACTAGTAGAGCACCAGCCTACAGGCCGAAGCGCGCTACTACTACCGAACCCCGCAAACGGGTCGGTGCGATCACGCTCGCAGCGCTTGCGCTACCCGGCGTGACGTTGAACGTTGCCCACGCAGACAGCGCCCCTGAAGATGGCGTTGTTTCTGCCAAATTACAGGTTTACAAGGATTCCCAGCCAAATCTTGACCGCATCAAAGTGATCGCACCTTCGTTGCACATCGTCGCCCCGATCGCTGGCGTCTGGTCCGTCGAAGCCTCCGTTGTGCAGGACAACATTTCGGGCGCGTCACCTCGCTGGCACACTAGCGTTACCGGGGCGTCGCATATGGAAGATCGGCGCGTCGCGTCGGATGTGAAACTAACACGTTTCTTCGAGCGCGCCGCTGTCGGCGTGCGCTTTAGCTATTCGGACGAGCACGACTACCGCTCGAACGCCCTCGCACTCGACGGGCGCTATTCCAGCGCCGACAACAACACAACCTGGATGGCTGGCATCGGTGCATCGCATGACCTGATCAATCCGGTGAATCAGGTGGTTGAAAACGAGCGGAAGAACGTCGTCGAAGGCATGATCGGTGTGACGCAGGCGCTCAGCAAGAACGATCTCGCGCAGTTCAATTTGACTCACGTTCGTGGGCGCGGCTATTTCAACGATCCTTACAAACTGGTTGACCAGCGTCCGCGCGACAAAAACCAGACAATTGGACTGCTCCGATGGAATCACTTTGTCGAAGGGAATGGCACAACCGTTCGCAGCAGCTACCGTTTCTACAGCGACAGCTTCGGCGTGCAGGCGCACACCGTTCAACTGGAATGGGTCGTACCGCTGAGTGATCGCTTCATGCTCACGCCATCGACGCGCTACTACACGCAACGTCAGGCCCGGTTCTACTTCAATCCCGTGTATGACCCGGAGATTGGCGAACCCTATCCTGCAGGGTATTCCACGAATCCGCCGACGTACTATTCGGCTGACGCGCGTCTTTCGTCGTATGGCGCGTTTACGCTGGGCGGCAAGTTTGAATGGCGTATCGACAAACTGTGGAGCGTGGATCTCAAATATGAGCTGTATCAGCAGCGATCATCGTGGCGGCTTGGCGGCGGTGGCTCACCGGGCCTCCTGCCATTCCGTGCGCAGTTCGCACAAATCGGGATCAGTCGTCGGTTCTAGCGTTTTGCGGCAAAAGTGGCATGACTGGCTTCGGAGTCAGCATGCCTGAACGCGAAGGGTTCGGCTTCACATTCACAGCGATGGCCAGCCCTTGCGAAATTCGTCTTGCCGGGGTTGCGTTGGCCGAAGCCGAGCGTTTGGCGCACGCCGCCATTGCTGAAGTTCGTCGAATAGAAGCGAAGTATTCCCGCTACCGCCCCGACAGCGTTTTATCGCAAATAAATGCGGCGGCAGGACATATGGGTGATCGCATAGCGGTCGATGACGAGACCGCGCAATTGCTAAATTTCGCAGCTAACTTGAGCGCGATGAGCGATGGTTTGTTTGATTGCACGTCCGGCGTCTTGCGCCGAGCGTGGGACTTCAAAGTTGCACGATTACCCGATCAGGCAACCCTTGATGCACTATTACCGTTGGTTGGCTGGAAACATGTCGTCTGGGATGGTCAACGAATTGCATTGACTCGATCGGGAATGGAGCTTGACTTCGGTGGCTTTGGAAAGGAGTACGCAGTTGATCGCGCCGCAACGTTGCTAGAGGCGAGCGGCGTCAGGCATGGTCTCATCAATCTCGGCGGCGATGTGCGCGCCGTTGGTCCGCAGTTGGACGGCTCTGCGTGGCAGATCGGTATTCGCGAGCCCCGTGATCCGGGTTCGGCGAGCAACGATCACAATCGCTGTTTCGCCAGCCTTCCGCTGATTCATGGTGCAATTGCGACCAGTGGAGACTATGAACGATTTATCGAAGTCGACGGCAAACGCTATTGCCACATTCTCAATCCGAAAACGGGCTGGCCCGTCTCACATTGGCGCTCTGTCAGCGTGGTGGGAACCGTTTGCGTTCTCGCAGGGGCGCTTTCGACAATCGCGATGCTTAAAGGCGCCGACGCAGAAGATTTTCTCAACAGCGAGGACGTAAGTTATCTACTTAACAATAGTGACGGCAAGGTGGTGCGCCATGATGCCTGAGCGCAACGTCAACAAAGTCGCATGCGCATTCTGATCGTTGAAGACAATGCCGAGTTTGCCAGTGGCGTGGTCACCGCGCTGGAACAGGACGGCTACGCCTGCGACATCGCGCCGGATGCGCGCAGCGCCCGCATGATGCTCGCGCATGATTCATTCGACCTCGTCATTCTTGATGTTGGCCTTCCCGACGGCTGTGGCGTCGAAGTGCTTCGATGGCTTCGATCACTTCGAGCCCCCAATGCTCTGGTCGACTCGCCCGCTACCGCGAACGATGTTTCGGTGCTGATTGTTTCGGCGCGAGACAGCGTTGAGGATCGGATCGAGGGTCTGGACGCGGGAAGTGATGACTATCTGGCAAAGCCCGTCGACAAACGCGAGCTGACGGCGCGAGTTCGCACGCTACTGCGTCGCGCTGAAGGCCGAAGTTCAGCGGACATTGTGCTCGGAAAAATGGTGCTTGATACGGCGCGGCGACACGTACGCATCGGCGATGCGACCATCAATCTTTCAGTGCGCGAATTCGCCTTGTTACGTGCGCTGGCAGTCAGGCCCGGCGCGGTGTTGAGCAAAGCGCAATTGGAGAGCTCGCTGTACAGCAGCGGCGGCGAAGTCGAGAGCAACGCAATTGAAGTTCACATCCACAATCTACGTAAAAAATTGGGCGACACGACGATACGCACCCTTCGCGGTGCCGGCTATGCGTTATCCATCGACAACTGAAAGGATCAAGTTCGATGGTCAAGCTGTCCATTCGTAGTCGTTTGATCGTTGGCCTTGCACTAGGGCTGTCGGTCCTCGTTAGCGCAATGCTGTATGTGGTGTATCGAAAGGCGCTCGTCGAGGCAGCCGAACTTGTTGATGGCGACCTGATTGCTGCGGCCCGCGTTGCGGTTCAACTATCGTCCAACACACCCTTTACCGTGGCACCAGCCCCCGCATTGCTGGCACGCGATCCTTACGAAACACCACTGGTAGTGCAATTCTGGAGTCGTGAAGGCACCTTATTGGCGCATCTCGGCGCTGCGGTGCGTGCAAGTGCGAGCCCTAGACACAGCGGTTTTGCTGATCTGGAGATTGACGCTCGCAAATGGCGCACGTACTCTGTCATCAATAACGTCGGCACCGTCTGGGTACGCACGATGGTCACCGCTGACGGGCGCAATCTGATCGCTCGCGATATCGCAACGCATCTGGCGTTGTCGGGCATCGTCGTGGTGCCTCTGATGTTGATTTTTCTTTGGGTGTACGTGGCGTATCTGTTGCGTCCACTGGGAAATTTTTCCGGCGCAATCGGGAGGACGCGCATGAATCAACTCACGCATATTGATTTGCGACCCGAAGCGCGCGAGCTGGAGCCGGTTGCCGGTGCCATTAACTTGCTGGTGGGTCGCATGAAAAGCGAGCGCGATATCGAACGCGCTTTCATCGCCGACGCTGCGCACGAACTACGCACGCCACTCTCGGGCATTCAGTTGCACGCACAAACCGCGCTTGCAGAAACCGATCCCGTGCGATTGCGTCGTTCGCTCACTAGCATCGAAACAGGTAGCCAGCGTGCGGCGCATCTGGTGAATCAGCTGCTGGGGCTGGCGCAATATGACGGCGTAAAGAAACTGCCAATGATGCCGATCAGGGTTGATGGACTGGTACGAAACGTACTGGCCACGATACTGCCCATTGCTGACGCGCGCGGCGTAGAGCTCGCGTCCGAATTGGGTGCGAACGTCGCAGTCCTCGGCAATGCGGCTTCGCTGGAGCTCATGCTGCAGAACTTGCTGGCAAATGCGATCCAGTTTTCCCCTCAAGGCGCGGTGGTAACGGTGAGAGTGGTGGACATGGGGCGACATGTTGCGGTCTCGGTGTCAGATCAGGGGCCGGGCATTCCGAAGGATGCACGTCGGCACATTTTTGAGCGATTTGCCCGACTACCCGGCAGCCCGGCCGGTGGATCGGGCCTGGGGCTTGCCATCGTTCATCGAATTCTGTTGCTACACCGCGCCCGTATCGCAGTGGCTGCGAGTGAAAACGGTGGCGCGATGTTTACCGTAAGTTTGCGCTCGACGGACACAAAACCGTCTACAACAACCGAGCTGTAAAGCCAGGTGGTTCCGCACAGGGATTTTCTTAACAACTTTTCTAAGAAAGGTCCACTACGTAAGGGGTTAACGCCATAAGGCTGAGTTAAACCACGAACAGTAGAAGTGGCTCCGCAAAACTGAACAGTGGAATAAGTGGAAACTCTGGGCATAGCGCTGGACCGATGACGGTCTGGCAAGCAGGAGTTACAGATGAAACTGGTAAAGAAGCCGACAGCGGCGCGCAAACAGCGTCGCAAGTTGACGGCCGAGTTCAAAGCGAAAGTCGCGCTAGCGGCGCTGCGTGAAGACAAGACGATGGCCGAGCTGTGTGCGCAGTTTGAGGTTCACCCGAACCAGATTGGCGAATGGAAGAAACAACTGGTTTCGCGAGCCACCGAGGTCTTTGGTGGTTCTGAGTTGGCGGAGCCGGTAGACCTTGATCCGCTGCACGCAAAGATTGGTCAGTTAGCGCTGGAGAATGATTTTTTAGAGCGCGCGCTCACCAAGGCGGGACTGCTGAGCGCAAAGCGATGATCGACCGAAATCACGCACTACCCATCACTCGTCAAGCTGAGGTGCTGGGTATCAGCCGCGGTACCGTGTACTACGTCCCACGCCCTATCAGCGAGGCCGAACTCGCGCTGATGCGGCGTATCGACGAGCTGCACCTGGAGCACCCGTTTATGGGGGCAAGAATGCTACGTCGCGAGCTTTCCAAAGAGGGCGTTCTGGTGGGTCGACGCCAGATCGGCACACTCATGCGACGGATGAACATACACGCGTTAGCCCCGCAGCCCGGCACCAGCACATCTTGCCCTGGGCACACGATTTACCCGTACCTGCTACGCCACACAGCGATCACGCGCGCCAATCAGGTCTGGGCGCTCGACACCACCTACATCCCGATGGAGAGAGGCTTCGTCTATTTGACCGCCGTGATCGACGTGGCCAGCCGACGGGTACTCGCGCACAAGACGGCCACGACGCTTGAAGCGTGTCACGCCGTCGAGATCATTGAGCAAGCGTTTGCCAAGTTCGGCACACCGGAGATCGTCAACACCGATCAGGGCAGCCAATTCACTGCGAGCGAGTTCGCCAACACGGTGCTGAAACGGGGCTGCAAGCTCTCGATGGACGGTCGAGGTGCGTGGCGTGACAACGTGTTTGTCGAGCGGCTCTGGAGAAGCGTGAAGTACGAGCGCGTGTACCTTCGCGCGTACGACACGGTGAGTCAGGCCAAAAGCGATATTGCCGATTACCTGAACTGGTACAACACAAAGCGACAGCACACGAGCATCGAGGATCAGACGCCCGATCAGGCGTACTGGAAGTTGCTGCCGTCTCTACAGATCGCTGCGTAGAATTCAAAGCGAGTGATGAGCCCCGCTTTACCCACAAGCTGCACACCGCGCGCCGCCGACGTGCTCGAAACACAGAGCTCGACGACGCGCCGTGCACAGCCTGTGGATAAAGCTACATCGCCAATCAACCCGCCCAGCCTTCACTTAATAATCGGGGTTTGCTGTTCAGACGGCCGGGGCCACTTCTAAAAGCCGGAATCGAGGAGATGAGCTCGCTCCGTGGTGTGGCGTCAAACGAGGCGTGCGCGGATCCGGGCTACAGAGGCTGCGGCATCGAGAAAGGTGCGTTGGCCAGTCCCAAAGTTTGAAATTCGGGTGGGAAATTAGGCG
>JBDSYI010000534.1:0-12421 GCA_039925745.1 Casimicrobium sp.
AGTTGGCCTCGGCAAGCGCCGCAAGGTTGAATGCAGTGATGTCGCTGTAACCGCAGAATAGTTTCTTCGATGCCGCGACAGCCTGCCAATCGATGCGATGCAAGAGGCGCGACAAGCCGTAGCCGCCGCGCGTGAACATGACGATGTCTGCATCGCCTTTTAAAGATGCATCGAGTGCGGCTAAACGCTCGTCGTCAGAGCCTGCGAAGTAGCGCCATGTTGCGGTGGCTGCGTCGGGGCACTGGACTGTTGCGCCCAGTTCGATAAGTCGGTTTGCGCCTGCTGCGAGGCGATCAGGCAGCACGCTGCCGGAGAGCGAGAGTGCGTGCACCGCAGGGGTGTGAAGTGAACTTTTTGGGAGAATTCGCATATCAATCTGATAATCAAAAGAGCCGTCGAACGCAGGCTGGGTTACCACCCAGCCCACTTACTACGTACGCTACCCTAAATTTTTGCGTTGCGCTGTGACCTTTTCCAGCGTCGAAATGAACCCCGCAAGGCGCTCACGCTCCTGTGCAACGACGGCCGGAGGCGCTTTATCTGCGAACGCAGGATTGCCCAGCTTTGCTTCCGCTTTGGACACTTCACCCGTCAATCGCAAAATCTCTTTGTCGAGACGTGCGCGTTCCTGCACAGGATCAACTTTGACTTCGAGCATGAGCTTGAAGTCGCCGACGATTTGCACGGGCGCATCGGTACCGGGTAGCGTGTCGACGATGCGCAGTTCGGAGAGTTTCCCTAGCGCGACGATGTACGGCGAAAACTCTTTGAGCGTGGCCGCATCGCCCGTACAAATCATTGGCACACGTTCGGCAGGCGAAATCTTCATTTCGCTGCGCAGTGTGCGGCATGAGGTGACGATGAGCTTCAGCTGCGCCATCTTCGCGTTCGCCTCTGCGTTCACCCGATCCGCACCAAATTTTGGGAACGGTTGCGTGCAAATCGAATTGCCTGATTTTCCGGCAATCGGCGCAACGGTCTGCCACAACTCTTCCGTCACAAACGGCATGATCGGATGAGCTAGGCGCAGCGTGGCTTCCAGCTCACGTACAAGCACGCTACGTGTGGCACGTGCGGACGCATGATCGCCCGTCTTTTCCGCTTCGGCGATTTGCACTTTGGCGCATTCGACGTACCAGTCGCAATACTCGTCCCACACGAACTCGTAGAGCGCCTTTGCCGCAAAGTCGAAGCGGTAAGTATCGAAGCCTTCAGCGATGTCCTTCTTGGCTAATTGCAGGCGACCGAGCAGCCACTTGTCGACGAAGGAGAGCGTCATCGGTGCGTCGCCCGTGATGCCGCAATCCTTACCTTCAACATTCATCAGCACGAAGCGAGTGGCATTCCACAGCTTGTTGCAGAAGTTGCGGTAGCCCTCGCAGCGCGAGAGATCGAAATTAAGCGTCATCGACATCGTGCACAGCGATGCGAAAGTGAAGCGCACGGCGTCGGCGCCATAAGGCGTGATGCCGTTGGCGAAGTTTTTGCGAATATATTTCTCAGCCTTTTCGCGATGGCTGGCGAGCATCAAACCCTTGGTCGATTTGGCGACCAGCGGTTCCAGCGCGATGCCGTCGAGCAAGTCAATCGGGTCCAAGACATTGCCCTTAGATTTGCTCATCTTGGTGCCTTCGGCGTCGCGCACCATCGCGTTGATGTAGACGTCTTTGAACGGCACCTTGTCGGTGAAGTGCAAGGTCATCATTACCATTCTGGCGACCCAGAAAAAGATGATGTCGTTGCCAGTGACAAGCACATTGCTCGGCAGATAAACGCTATCTTTTTCGAAGCGGACTTGGTCAGGCCAACCGAGCGTGGTGTGGCACACGAGTGCGGACGAGAACCAGGTGTCGAGCACATCCGGATCGCGAGTGAGCGGTTTGCCGCCACTTTGTTTCAGCGCTTCTTCCTCCGTCCGCGCGACGTAAATTTTTCCGTCTGCGTCGTACCACGCCGGAATCTGATGACCCCACCACAGTTGCCGCGAAACACACCAGTCCTGAATGTTGCCGAGCCAGTGGTTGTAGGTGGCCGTCCAGTGTTCGGGGAAGAATTTAACGTCACCATTTTTTACCGCATCGAGCGCACGACCGGCGATGCCACCCGCATGCGTTGGCGTCGCCTTGCTCATCGCTACGAACCATTGATCCGTCAGCATCGGCTCGACGATTTGTCCCGTGCGTTCGCACATAGGAACCATGCTCTTGTGCGGCACGGCTTTCTGCAAAAAACCCTGTTCTTCGAGATCCTTAAGCACGACTTTACGGCACTCGAAGCGATCCAGACCCCAGTATTTTTTCGGGCCGTTCTCATTGATCCTGGCGTCAAGGGTGAAGATCGTGATCAACGGAATGTTGTGTCGCAGCGCGCAGGCGTAGTCGTTGAAATCATGAGCGCCGGTGATCTTGACACAGCCAGAGCCGAATTCGCGATCGACAAAATCATCAGCGATGATCGGGATTTTGCGATCACACAGTGGCAGGTCGACCATCTTGCCGATAAGATGTTTGTAGCGCTCGTCCTCCGGATGAACGGCCAGCGCGCCGTCGGCGAGCATCGTCTCCGGGCGCGTGGTGGCGATGTGCATTCCAGCCATCGGCTTGCCGTCGGCGTCAAGCTGCGGGCCGTCAGAAAAGGGATAGAGGATGTGCCACATGAAACCGTCGCGTTCAACCGATTCGACCTCAAGATCAGACACCGCCGATTGCAGCACCGGGTCCCAGTGCACCAGGCGTTTTCCGCGATAGATGAGGCCCTGCTCAAACAGCGTCACGAACGTCTCCACCACGCCTTTCGACATGTGCGAATCCATCGTGAAGTAACCTTGATTCGCCCCCGAATCATCGGCAAAACCCCAGTTGGCCGACGCACCGAGACGACGCATCTGCTGGGTGATGGTCGAGCCGGAAGACTCCTTCCATTTCCAGACGCGCCTGGTGAATTCTTCGCGACCGAGATCATGCCGCGTCTGACCCTCCGCTTTCAGTTGTTGCTCAACCACGATCTGCGTAGCGATACCCGCGTGATCAGTGCCGACGACCCAGTTGGTGTTGTCACCCTTCATGCGGTGATAGCGCACCAGCGAGTCCATCAACGTTTGCTGAAACGCGTGTCCCATGTGCAGCACGCCAGTGACATTTGGTGGCGGCAGCTGGATCGTGTAGCTCGGTTTTGAGGTGTCGCCGCTTGGTTTGAAATAGCCCGCCTGCTCCCATACTGGGTACCACTTTTTCTCGATGTCTTTCGGTTCGAAAGACTTGGCGAGCGAGTCGAGGGCGCTGTGAGCGGGCTGCGGAGATTGAGCGGACATGATGAGAGGCTGGCGCGCTGGAGTGGGAGCGCGAATCGATCAAAAAATAGACTTGATATTGTACTTAACGACAATATAGCTTTTCGCTACAACGTCGCCTGATCAGGGGCTAGCCGTTAATTTAGCGCGAAGTTGATTATCAGCCTAATAGCCTGCTAGCCCCCACGCATTAGCCGTTCCATGGAAAAGCTGTACTGCAAGAAGCATCAAAGCGCGACGTTAAAGCCGCTTCTTGGCAAACTGCGCACGCAGGCGCGCAATCTCGGCGTCCACCGCGTCGGAAACCACCTGTCGCACTTGGGTCGCCGTGTCCTCCGCGACCTGCTCGGCAAGGTCGCGTGCGATGCCGAGCAGCGCGGGCTCCAACGTCTGGCGCAGATGCGCTTTTAGCGATCCCGAGGCACTGATTTCAAGCTTTTGCATGACTTGGCTGAAGACGCTATGTTGCAGCTCCTCCATCTTCGCAAGCAACTGTTCGTTGAACTGTTCGCGTGCACTCAACATGGGCGTGTGCGAGTTGTGGCTGTCGAAGGTCGTCCCTACAGAGAGAGCCTCCTGCTGCGGACGTGAGCGACCCGCAAATAAGTCCGCCACCGGCTGTGACCGCTCAAGCGACGGCGCCGTCGTGGAGGTAGCGGGCGCGAGAGCAGCGGGCACGATCAGCGGCGTGCTGACGGCGGGCGTGGTCGCCGGATTAGCCATTAGAGTCGAGACCGGCAAAGCAGGCATCCACGATGGACGCGAATGGGTCGGAATGACCTCGTCCATGCGATCCGACAAGCTCGGGATTTCAATTTCTTCGATCACCAGATCGGTGAGCACGGGTAGTTCTTCCGGTGTGCGCTGGCGCATCAGGCGGTCGGCTTGGGCGAGTAGTTCTTTGGCTGTCGGCGCGCTCATGCCTTGATTATGCGCGTAATTAGTGCTTTCTCGATACCGTTAAAAGCAGTAAGTCATCACTTGCTCATGACGGTATGTGTCATCGGGTACCCGCGCGCTTTGTAGAACTTCCAGCGTTCGCGGCCAGCGGTTGCCAGCGCTTCATCTTGACCGACGATTTCGAACATGCGTTCGAAGCGCGCGAAAAACGCGGGTGGCTCGGCGCATAGGTTGATCAACACATCATTGCTGCCCTCATGCGTGATCGAATGATCAACGATTACGGGCGTTGCGGCGGCGTGCGGAGAAGACAACGTGACATGCGGCACAAAGCCCTCGACGGGTTGCTCCCAGAGCATGTTGTTGAGGGCTTGCGTCGCTGCGGCATCCGGCGTCACGACGCGCACACGACGGCCCTGCGCGTACGCCTTGGCGACCAGACGCGCCGTCGCGTTGAGCGGGTTAGCGACGGCGGTGTAGAAGCTGATTTCGGTCACGTCGGGGTATTGGCGGAACCCCTTCGGGTGTCCGCCCTACGAGTTACTCGTTGCTTAAAACGTAGTCGACCAATGCCGCTACCGGCCGCCCGGACGCGCCTTTTTCCTTGCCCGAACCCTTGTAAGCAACGCCAGCAATATCCAGATGCGCCCAGTCGTACTTCTTGGCAAAGCGCCACAGGAAACAGGCCGCAGTGATCGCGCCACCTTCACGACCAGCGACGTTCGCCATATCGGCAAAATTGGAGTTCAGCGCCTCCTGATAGTCATCTTCGAGCGGCATGCGCCAGAAGCGGTCATTCATTTTTTTGCCCGAAGCGATGATGGCATCAGCAAGCTTGTCACTGGTTGAGAACAAACCAGCGTTGTGGCTTCCGAGCGCCACGACGCATGCACCGGTGAGCGTAGCGATGTCGATCACGGCCTTTGGCTTGAAGCGCTCGGCGTAGGTTAATGCATCGCACAAAATCAGACGGCCTTCAGCGTCGGTGTTGAGTACTTCGATCGTCTGCCCGCTCATGCTGGTGAACACGTCGCCCGGCTTGGTGGCCTTGCCACTAATGTGATTTTCGCAAGCGACAACAAGGCCCACGATGTTCTGCTTTGGCTTCAGCTCGCCGACGGCTTTCATCACGCCGAACACCGTGCCCGCGCCCGACATGTCCCACTTCATGTGATCCATGTCAGGTGCCGGTTTAATCGAAATGCCACCGGTGTCAAAGGTCACGCCTTTGCCGACAAATACGGTGGGGGCCTCGCCTTTTTTGCCGCCAGAATACTCAAACACGATGAAACGTGGCGGCTCGTCGCTGCCATTGGTCACCGACAGGAACGAGCCCATGCCGAGCTTTTCTATCGCCTTGCGATCCATCACAGTGACCTTCAGGCCGTGCGATTTCACGAGCTTTTTTGCTTCGTCACCGAGACGCGTTGGCGTGCAGTGATTAGCTGGCAAGTTCCCGAGATACTTCGTGTATTCCATGCCATGAATCGTGGCCACGGACGCTTTCAACGCAGCTGGCGCGGCCTTGCCAGCATCATCCGGCATGCCGAAGCGTACCCGCTTTAAGCTCGGTTTCGGCTTGGCGCTCGTACCCTTGGTTTCGTCATAACGGTACGTCGCGTCGGACACGCCCATCACCATTTGCTGCATGGCATCAACGGCACCTTCGCCGAGCGGGAAGATGGTCAATTCAGAAACGCTCAAGTCAACCGCACAGCCTGCGAGTGCTTTACCTGACGCACGCGCGTCTTTGGCGGCGAGCACCGCTTTTTCGGACTTAGCCTCACCCGCGCCGTAAACAAGTACGCGCGTCGCCGTGACACCAGCGAGATTAAACAATGGCAATACGGTGCCACAACGTCCAGAAAACGCCGCCGCTTTCAGCGCCGTAGTCAGTGCACCTTTGCTGTTTTTGTCAATATCTTGGGCCGCCCACGAGAGCTTCAGGCCCTCGTGAACCGCGACTGCAACCGCATCGGTCTTGGTGTTGGATGGCTGGTCAGTCTTCAGGGAAAAGTCGATCATGGCTCTTTTCGCATTCATGTAGGTAGGTAAACTCTCTAATTATCGCTAAATTTGGCTTAATAAATTTATTTCGGACTCGCATTGCGTCGCGCCAATGGCGACTTCATAGCGTCGGCAATCCTCAAACGCAAAAGCGGACACGAGGTTTGCTTGTTGCCGCGAACCTCTCGTCACACTCCCATAATGTGAATTTCTTGAACCGGATTGCCGCCCACATGACGACTGTCGCTAATTCATGATTTTTCGACGCGCTTTGCTGCGCGAACTCACCACCAACGCGATCTTTGTGTTCGTGGTTCTGGTTGCGATTTTTGTGGCTCAAATCTTCGTCAAACTTATCGGGGCGGCCTCGGCTGGCTCTGTACCGATTGACGCTTTAGTTCCGTTGGTCGGATTCCGCATTGTCACGTTGCTGGCACCGCTAATCGTTATCGCGACGTTTGTAGCCGTGCTGCTCACGCTGTCGCGTGCATGGCGCGATAGCGAGATGGCGATATGGATGAGCAGCGGGCAAAGCCTGATGTCGTGGATTCGCCCCGTGCTGACGTTTGCTGTGCCGCTGCTGGTGATAGCAATGGCGCTATCAACGACGCTGTCGCCGTGGGCCGAGCGGCGCACCATCGAATACCGACGCGTGCTTGAAGCGCGCGATGAACTGTCGGTATTGGCACCGGGACTGTTTCAGGAAATGCGCAAAAAAAAGCAGGTCTACTTCGTTGAAGGCGTGGATCTGATTAGCGGCAAGATCAAAAACGTTTTCGTGTTCGAAGACGACCCGAAAGGTCAGTCGCTAGTGCGCGCGAAAGAAGGACTTTTGTATCAGGACACCAACGGTGATCGATACATCATTCTTGAAAACGGCCATCGGGTAAAACGCATCTCGGAGAAGTCGGGACCGAACGAGTACGAGACAGCGACCTTCGAGCGTTACGGCATTCGCACCAACACGAGCGAAATCAAGGACGATCCGTTTGAGGAGCGCGCGAAGGATACGGCGACACTGCTGCGTGACGGCACGCCATCGGGACTGGGGCAAGTGTTCTATCGACTTTCGGTGCCGCTGGTAGGTTTGTCGCTGGTTTTTTTGGCGATTCCGCTGGCTTATGTAAATCCGCGGCTTGGGCGCTCGCTCAATATGATCATCGCGATCTTACTGGCTATGATCGCACTCAACCTGTTAAACATCATGCAGGCGCAAATTGACAAACAGGCCATCGGACTGCCAGCCGCACTCATCTTGTTTCACGGCGCATTGGCGCTTGCGGTGGCCGCTGTTTTTTACCGTCGCTTTCGCGGCGCAGTGTTCGGCTCGCGTGGTCGTCAATCGGGCAACACAGCGCCGAACAAGGCAGCCACATGAAGACACTGAGTCGCTACATCGCTAAAGAAGTCGCGCTATCAACGCTCTCGGTTCTTGCCGCGCTTCTAATGCTGTGGGTGTTCTACGATTTGCTGGCAGAACTGGGCTCGCTAAAGGCACTCAATACCGCACAGATTCTTGTACTAGTGGCAGCGACCATTCCCGGACATCTTTATGAGTTGCTGCCCGTTGCTGCGCTGATTGGCACCCTGTTCGCGCTGGCGCAGTTGGCGGCAAACAGTGAATATGGCGTGATGCGAACTTCCGGTATATCGGTGTTGCAGGTCGCGGGAGTGTTGCTCAGCGTGAGCCTCGTGATCGCTGGCATCGTTTTTGTAGTGGGTGAATACGTCGTGCCTCGGGCCGAACAACTGGTGATGCGGGTTCGCGCGTTTTCTGGTTCGCGCCCGGTATTGGCACGCGCGTTCGAGTCCGGTTTCTGGTTTAAGGACGGCAACACGTTCATCAACATTAGCAGCGTATTACCTGACGGGTCGCTGAAAACGGTGCGTGTGTTTCAGTACGCCGACGCGACCACGCTGGCGCGCACCCTGATTGCAGAGGGCGCGAGCTTTCAGAAAGGCCAGCAATGGCGGCTGGATCAGGTAGCGGAAACTTCGTTTGCGCTGGGCGGCGGCGTTAGCGTGCAGCGACATGAGCACATGGCCTGGAACACGGTTCTGACGCCCAATATGCTGTCAGTGCTGCAACTTGAGCCAGATCGCCTGTCGATCACCGGGCTTTGGGAGTACATCACGCATCTACGCGCGAACAATCAGGATTCGCGCCGGTTTGAGGTTGCACTGTGGGGCAAGTTTTTCTATCCACTCGCGACGTGCGTGTTGATGCTATTCGCAATGCCGTTTGCGCAAATTCAGCAGCGCGCAAGCGGCATCGGAACGCGAATATTCGTCGGCATTTTGCTCGGTCTGGTGTTCATCGTTTTTAACCGATTGTTCTCGTATCTGGCGCTGCTGCATGAATGGCCGCCGGTACTCGGTGCGGTGCTGCCGGGGCTAATATTTTTATCGGCGGGCGCGGTGATGCTTTATCGGTTGGAGCGACGGTAGCTGGGACTTGCGCGGTCCGCCGCCATAAACATCAGCGCACAAAAAAAGCACCCGAAGGTGCTTTTTTACGAGCTGAACAGCGATTACTCGGCTGCTGCAACCGTCGCGACGTGCGGAACGATATTCGCGTACGTGCGGTTTTTTGCGCCCTTGACCACGAACTGAACCGTGCCCATTATCGTGGCGAACAGGGTGTGATCCTTGCCCATGCCGACGTTGACGCCTGGATGAATCGTGGTGCCGCGCTGACGCATGATGATTGTGCCAGCGTTAATCAGTTGACCGCCGTAGCGCTTGACGCCAAGACGTTTCGATTCGGAATCGCGACCGTTGCGGGTTGATCCGCCGCCTTTTTTATGTGCCATGGTTTAACTCCTCGACTTACTTACGAACGCCGCCGACGAGCTCTTCGGTGAGCTTGTCGAATGCTGCCCAGTCACCCTTGGCAGCCAGAGCAGCTTGCTCAGGCCAGGTTTCTGGTTTCGCCATATTGAACTTGCTGCCAGCAGCGTGCAGAACTTCGTGCAGTTTCGCAGGGTCAGCCTTAGCCACCGCGTCAAAAGTGCCGAACCCTGCGTCTTTCAGCAAACCTGCGATCTTCGGGCCCACGCCTTCGATCAATTCCAGATCATCGCTACCGTCGCGCTTTTTGCCACGTACTTTTGTGGTTTTCTTGGCTGGAGCGGCTTTCGCCACTGCAACTGCTGCTGGTGCCGCAGCGCCAGCAACGTAAGGAACGACCACAGGCATATCTGCCTTGGCTAACTCAGTGCCATCGGCACCGAAGATTGCCGAGAAGAAAACCTCGGTGTAGTTTTGACGATGACCGCCATGACGCTGGTAGTGCTTACGGCGACGCATCTTGAAGATGGTGACCTTATCGCCGCGACCGTGCGAGACAACCGTTGCATCGACTTTCGCCCCTGAGACCAGAGGCGCGCCAAACACC
The DNA here is from genome assembly GCA_039925745.1 of Casimicrobium sp. Classification (GTDB taxonomy): domain Bacteria; phylum Pseudomonadota; class Gammaproteobacteria; order Burkholderiales; family Casimicrobiaceae; genus Casimicrobium. The sequence continues at coordinate 9,594 of JBDSYI010000534.1, forward strand.
AAGTCCGCTCCCGCACCGACGGCGAGAACTTCATTGAAAGTGATGGTGGCGCCGATGTCTGCAGGTATCTGTTCTATCTTTAATTTTTCGCCGGCTGAAACACGATACTGTTTCCCGCCGGTTTTTATGACCGCATACATTGTGTGAGCTTACCTTTGATGGATTTATGTGCCCCACGAGATTGACTAGCTAAAAGCACATCTATCGCGAAGAGCCCAAGATTATAGCGCGGATTGTGCGAATTTGCACGTTCCTCCCCTCGTCGTGGACATACTCGTCTCAAAGCGCCGCACTTCTCGCGGTGCCAATTCATTGGGTCACCTAGAATTCTTGCCATGATCTCTACACGTTTGAGCACGTCCGACGGCCTCCGCCACCATTTGGGAGAAGAACTTTCTGCTCTCGATTTACAACTCAAAAAAACGCTCGACTCAGAAGTCGTCCTGATTCGCTCAATTGCAGACTACATCGTCTCGGCAGGCGGCAAGCGATTGCGTCCGATGCTGGTATTTCTTGCAGCCCAGGCGTTGGGCGCCAATTCGAAGTCCGCTCTGGTGGTCGATTTAGCCGCCACGGTCGAGCTGATTCACACCGCCACACTGCTCCATGACGACGTCGTCGACGAGTCTGATTTGCGGCGCGGGCGGGCAACCGCGAATGCGGAATTCGGTAACGCTGCCAGTGTGCTGGTGGGAGATTTTCTCTACAGCCGCGCATTTCAGGTGATGGTCGGAACCGGCAAGATGCGTGTGCTCGCGCTGCTATCCGAGGCGACCAATCGCATCGCAGAGGGCGAAGTCATGCAGTTGATGGCGCTCGGCAAGCTCGACTTGACGGAGGCAGATTACATGCAGGTCATTGAGGCGAAAACGGCGAAATTGTTTGAAGCCGCCGGCGCGCTCGGTGCCATAGCGGCCGGTGCCACCCCCGACATGGAGCGCGCGCTGTCGGAATACGCTCGCCGGCTTGGCGTTGCGTTCCAGATCGCTGACGATGTGCTGGACTATCGCGGCGACGCCAGTTCATTAGGCAAAAGCCTCGGTGATGATTTGGCCGAAGGCAAACTTACGCTGCCGATCATCTTCACATTGCAGCGCGGCAGCGAACGCGGCAAAGCGCTGGTGCGCGAAGTCATCGCCAAACCACACGCCGTCGAGCGCGAGCAATTCACGCAAGTGATGGCAGCGCTCGAGGAATGTGGCGCGCTTGACGCCAGCCTGCAGCGCGCCCAAAGTGAAGCTCAGGCAGCAGCCCGTGAAATCGCCGACTTACCTGATTCCGAGGCCAAAAAGTGGATGCTAGAATTGTGCGAATACGCGGTGAAGCGCAGCGTTTAAGCGGTTCTTCACCGATTCGGGTTGCTGAAGACGGGGTGTAGCTTAGCCTGGTAGAGCGCTACGTTCGGGACGTAGAGGCCGGAGGTTCGAATCCTCTCACCCCGACCAGAATTTCGTCAAAACTGTGCTACAGCTTTTGTCTATAAGTTCGCCTACACGGGGGCTAGCTTAACTTTTTGTCAATTCTCGATATCTGAATTATTTCGTTGCTAGCCCTTGTGCTGGCGTCATTTCCGCACAAAGCTGTTAAAAAATTACTGCGCCAACTGTAGCTCAAGTTCATGCAGCACACGGTAGCACGGGAGCACTTGCGACACGCTCGAATTCGGCTCTCGCCCTTCGCGAATCGCCGCGAAAAACTCACGATCCTGTAGCTCGATTCCGTTCATTGAAACCGCAACTTTGCTCACGTCAATCTTTTCGTCGTTGCCATTGAACAAATCGTCGTAGCGCGCGATGTAGGTCGCGTTGTCGCCGATGTAGCGAAAAAAAGTGCCGAGCGGGCCATCGTTGTTGAAACTCAAAGACAGCGTGCAGATAGCGCCCGTGCTGCTCTTCAACTGAATCGACATATCCATCGCGATGCCGAGCGAGGGATGAATCGGGCCTTGCACTGCGTTGGCCTGAATGATGTCGCCGCCGGTTTGATACGCGAATAAATCCACCGTGTGCGCCGCGTGATGCCAAAGCAAATGATCGGTCCAGCTGCGCGGCTGACCCAGGGCGTTCATGTTGGTGCGACGGAAAAAATAGGTTTGCACATCCATTTGTTGAATGTGGAATTCGCCCGCTTTGATCTTGTTGTGGACATACTGGTGGCTCGGGTTAAAGCGACGAGTGTGGCCGCACATCGCGACCAGTCCCGTTTGCTTTTGCAACGCCACCACGGCCTCCGCACCCGCCAGCGAATCAGCCAATGGAATCTCCACTTGCACATGCTTACCCGCCTTCATACAGGCAATGCTTTGTTCGGCGTGCATCTGCGTGGGCGTACACAGAATTACTGCGTCAACTTCTTTTAATGCCAAGCTATCGGCAAGATCGGTGGTGACATGCCCGATGCCATATTTCGCCGCTGTTTCTTTGGTCTTGTCGAAGTCGCGGCTGACCAGCGAAATCACTTCAACGCCATCGATCAATTTGATCGCATCGAGATGTTTCGTGCCGAATGCGCCAGCACCTGCTAGCGCAACTTTGATAGTTTTCATACTAAGTGTTTTCCATAATGAGGTGGCCCACCGCCGTATTCGAAGCCGGGACATGATAGAACCGGTGGCGAACATGGGGCGCGTTGTCGCCCATGGCGCCACGCGCTATCAGCCACATCACAAGCTCAATGCCCTCCGAGCCCGCTTCGCGCACATACTCAATATGCGGCACGCTCGCGAGCCCCTCCGGATCGGCAATCAATCGGTCAAGAAACGCGTTGTCCCATTCGCGATTGATGAGTCCTGCACGTGGCCCCTGCAGTTGATGACTCATGCCGCCCGT
>JBDSYI010000535.1:0-8544 GCA_039925745.1 Casimicrobium sp.
ACTGGGTTTGGCCAAAGTGCGCAAAGTCGCACCCGCACTCAAGCTGCGCACGGTGGAAGGTGACGTTGACGAAACTTTGCAAGCCATCATTACGCATCGCTACCGCGTGATGCAGGATTACGGGCGACTGGTTCGCCGCACCGCCAAGGTCGAATTCGCCGCGCTGAAAGCGCGCGCCGAGAAAGGCGAAATCGAAATGCCCAACTTCAAGCAATTGCTGAAAGATTTTCGGGCCGACGCTGGCACTCTCGCGGACGCTCAACGTGCTCGCTTGTCTGACGCGTTTGCGCACAGCGAAGCACTTAAAAAGCTCTATCAAATGCGTCTGGAATTAGCAGCGCTTTGGAGTCGTTCAACGGAGTCGAAAGATCAGTTGGCGCTGCGCTGGAAGGCCTGGCGTGCGAACGCCGAGAGCTCGAACATCGCGCCCTTGCAGGCGTTTTCACAGCGGCTCGCCCGATTTGGCTAGATTCGCGTGCAATAGAAAGAGGGCCTTCGGGCCCTTTTTTCATGGCCGCACTCAGCTGTTGAAATGTGACGCACCAAACAAAAGGCCCGCAATTGCGGGCCTTTGTGTTTTAAAGCGACGACTGACTATTTCAGCTTGATCTCTTTGTAGAGCACATGCTTGCGGGCGACTGGATCAAATTTCTTGATCGAGAACTTTTCGCTCATGGTCTTTTTGTTTTTGGTGGTCGTGTAGAAGTGACCAGTACCAGCGGACGATTCGAGTTTGATTTTTTCACGCATGATTAATGTCTCCCCGAATTAGATAACGCGACGCGCACGAAGATCGGCGAGGACGACGTCAATGCCGTTCTTGTCGATCAGGCGGATGCCAGCGGTGGAAAGGCGGAGGCGGATGAAGCGGTTTTCGCTTTCGATCCAGAAGCGGCGGCTTTGCAGATTAGGCAGAAAGCGGCGCTTGGTGTGGTTGTTGGCGTGAGAAACATTGTTTCCCACCATCGGCTTCTTGCCGGTGACGATACAGACGCGTGACATTTCGGTAACTCCTGTGACTTCAGACGCGCCCCTGTGCGGTGTGAAGGATCTAAGCGCCGCAAACGTCGAATGGACCGCTAGCGCTCGGGTGTTTGATAAATCAGGGAAAGCCCGCCATTATAACGGGAAGAAGTCGGTTCCGACAAGCAGGCGGTCGAGGACTAAAGCAGTTCCGCAAAATACTCATGCGCAGCCGTGTTAACCGTAGAGATACGCAGCTCTACCGGCTCATCTCTCATATCAAAGGCAGTTCGGCGGATAGTGAGCACTGGCGTTCCGGGAGCAAGCTGGAGCAATTTGGCATGGTCGGCGGACGCGGCTTCGGCGCGCAGCCGCTCGTCGGTTCGCACGACCGTGATGCCAAACGCCTCCTGATAGAGGTTGTAAATGGTGTTCGGACGCGCCTTGAACTGGGCGGGCGAGAGCTTTTCAAAGCGCGCCTGATCAATGGTGATGTCGTCGACAGAGACGATTTCACCGACCAGAGAGAGCCGGTTGCGCATATGAAATGTGGGCGCGCCCACCGCGATTTTCAGGCGCGCAGCCACCTCAGCATCCGCTACCGACTTGTGAAAAAACACGGATTCGACGAGCGGATAACTCTTCACCCCGGTTTGCGGCACGATGTGAAAAAAGTAGAACAGCAGCCGTTCACGGTCGTGCGAGGCAACGAAGGTGCCCTTGCCTTGCTGGCGAATCAGGATGCGGTTTTCGACAAGCTCATCGATGGCTTTGCGCAGCGTACCGATGGAGACGCTGTATTCGGTCGCAAGTTGCCGCTCGGACGGAATCAATTGCCCCGGCTTGAGCTCGCCCGAGGCCAGTTGCTCCATAAGGGCGCGCTGGACGCCCTTGTAGAGCGGCCCGCCATCAAGGCTGGTCAGTGTCATTGCGTTCTATGCTTTCGATAACAAATGGCGGGTGCGCGTGGGGTGATTGCGGCGCGGACAATGGCTTGGGCGTCGACGCAGAATTTTCAGTAGAGCGTATCAGCTTATGTCTGAAATCCATAATACTTAGGGGCTGACATTGCATTTGGTGTAAAGTCGACTTTGGCGTAAATGAAGCGTCAGTCCCTATGAAATCGACGTTTTCTATAAAAGTTATATCGAAAAATCACATCATCTAATGGGCATTTGATGAAACTCAGTGGGGTCTCAAAACAATTTTTGCAGATGCGCTTTTACCTTCGTGCAAGTCAGAGAATGCGGCTGCGCCGTCGGCTAGACTGCGCTCCTCGACCCACATGCAATCGCCGAACGATCCTTGATGCAGCGCGTTCACAGTGGCGCGCAGATCGGCCATCGTGTAGGTGTAGGTTCCGATTAGCGTGATCTCTGCGAGCGTGAGCTTTCGCATGTCGATTTCGCTGGCCCAATCCTGTAGGCCGACATGTACCCAGACGCCACCGTGCGCAATCGCCTTCATCGCCGCGTTTCGCGTGTGTTTTGATCCCACGCAATCGAATACGATGTCGCACGAACCTTCGCTCGGCCCCGCTTCGGCCAGTGGGTCAAAGACCGCAGCGTTGGCGTGGCGTGCAACGCTCGAGCGACGCAGTGGATTGGTCTCGGCGACGTGAACGCGGCGCACGCCGTAGTTCATCAAAAGGAGCGCCATAAACATGCCAATCGCACCGCCGCCAATGACTAGTACGGTCGATTCCTGAATTGGGCGAACGGCCGCGCGCTGCGCCATGTGCAGCGCATGCAGCGCGGTCGCGGCGGGTTCGGTCAGCGCGGCGCGCGTGGCGTCCATTCCAGCGGGAATTTCGACGAGACACTTCGCGGGAATCGTCATGAATTCTGCGTACGCGCCTGGACGCGTCATGCCGACCATGCTGCGGTTGCTGCACAAATTGCTGCGCCCCTGAACGCAATAATCGCAAACGCCGCAGGCAATCAGCGGGTTGCCGGTAAAGCGTTTACCTAAAAGTGCCGAGGGTCCACGCGTGACCTCGCCAGCGAATTCGTGTCCGAGGATGATCGGCGGAATGCGGCGCGGATCATGCCCGTGATAGGCGTGCATGTCGCTGCCGCAGATGCCCACGGCGTCGATGCGCAGCGTTACTTCGTCGTTGGCAAGCATGACCGAATCGGGCTCGTCGCGGTAGGTCATTTGCAGCGGGGCTGTGTTGACTAATGCTTTCATTTTTTCGCTTCCGTTTGGCCTATTTGGCGCTAAACCCGCCGTCGACAAAAATCGTCTGACCGGTGATGTAGGCGCTGGCATTCGACGCCAAAAAAATGGCCGTGCCGTACAAATCTTTGACGTCGCCATTGCGCCCAATCATCGTCGCATCCGCGTTCTTTTGCGCTTTGGCTGCATCGCAAAAAACCGGCTCGGTGAGCGGTGTATTAAAAAATCCGGGCGCGATGGCGTTGCACGTGATGCCGAACGCGCTCCAATATTCAGCCGTGGCGCGGGTCAGTTGCATCACGCCACCTTTGGAGGCTCCGTAGGGCGCACTGTTTGCAAATGCCCGTTCCGATTGCAGCGACGCGATATTGATGATCCGTCCCCAGCCCTTCACTTTCATCGCGGGAGCGAGCGCGCGCGTGAGCAAAAACGGCGCAGTCAGATTGATCGCCAGCGTCGCATCCCAGTCCGCATCTGTATTTTCAACAAACGATTTGCGGACATTGATTCCGGAACAGTTCACCAGAATATCTGGCGCGCCGAAGGGGGCCGTCGCTTCGACGCAACTTTTAGCAAGCGCCTCACGGTCGGCAAGATCGACGGGGATCCCGTGTGCGTCGATTGACTCCGCCGTCAACTCGCCCCACGCCACATCAAGCTCGGATTTACGACGCGCCATGAGAATGACCTTTGCACCTTGACGACCAAGCGCAAGCGCAATCGCCTTGCCGATGCCGGAATTGCCGCCAGTGACAACGGCTACGCGACCACTCAAATCGAACAGCGAGTCGAGACGCATGGGTGTGTTCTAAACGGAAACCGGCGTGCCCTTGTCAAACGACTCGCCCTTGAAATACTTGGCCAGTCGGTCGTCGCCTGTTCTGGCGTGCGCTTCCATGCCTTCCAGTCGGGAAATGCGCGCGGTCACTTGCCCCAGATCACGATTGGCCTCTCGTGTTGCGCGTTGCCACGTGAGCGTCTTCATGAACTTATGTACCGACAAACCGCCGGAGTATTTCGCTGCGCCTTTGGTCGGCAGAATGTGATTCGGGCCGCTGACTTTGTCGCCATAGGCCACCGTCGTTTCCTCACCGAGGAATAGCGAGCCGTAGCAGGTGAGATTTTTGAGCCACCAGTCGAGATCAGCGCATTGCACTTCGAGGTGTTCGCTGGCGTAGCGATCTGACACTTCGGCCATTTCTTCGCGGGTGTCGCACAGAATGACCTCGGCGTAGTCGCGCCATGCAGCGCCCGCCGCGTCACGCGCAGTCGGTGGCAACTTGTCGATGAGACCGGGCACTAATCGCATCACTTCGTCGGCAAGCGTTTGCGAATTGGTGAAAAGCCACATCGGGCTCTCATGTCCGTGTTCGCCTTGCCCGACTAAATCGCTGGCGACGATGTACGGATCGGCCGTCTCATCAGCCAGGACTGCAACTTCGGACGGACCCGCGAACACATCAATGCCGACCTTGCCGAACAACATGCGTTTGGCTTCGGCCACGAATTTGTTGCCCGGGCCGACGATGATGTCAGCGGGCTTTCCGCTGAACAATCCGTAGGCCATCGTCGCAATTGCTTGCACACCGCCGAGCGTCATGATGACGTCTGCGCCTGCCACTTGCATCGCGTACAGCACGTGCGGGTGAATGCCCGGCTCGAAAGGTTTGCCCTCCACTAGTCCGCGATACGGCGTTGAGCAGGCGACAATGGTTTTGACGCCTGCGGCCTTCGCCGTGGCTACGCCCATGTATGCGGAAGCGATGTGCGCATAACGGCCAGTCGGAACATAGCAGCCCGCGACGTTGCACGGAATCAGGCGTTGACCGGCGATGAGGCCCGGCGACAGCTCGGTTTGAAATTCGGTGAGTGAGGCCTTCTGCGCGAGCGCAAAGGCGCGCACTTGTGCGGCGGCGAATTCGATATCGCTTTTGATACCCGCTGAAATGTTTTTGGTGCGTGCGTCGATCATTGCCGGTGTCAGCAAAATTTCGCCTGACCATTGATCGAGTTTTGACGCGTAGTCGCGTACCGCCTGCTCCCCGTTTTTTTCGATGTTCGCCAGCATGTCACTGACCACGGTTTGTGCGGTGTTGGTTTCGGTTTCGGGCGTTTTTTGAGCCCGTTTCAGGTAGGTGATCATGGAAAAAGCTCGTTGACTATTTGTTGAAGGTAAATAGGGAGATCGCCGGGAAGAAGCCGATGACCGTTGCGATGACGATCATGGCGGCAACAAAGGGCAATGCCTGCCTTGCGATGGCGGTCAGCGGCGTGCGCGTCAAGCCCGACATCACGAAAAGATTCAAGCCGAACGGCGGTGTGATGAAGCCAGCGCCCAGAGTGGTAATCATGAACACGCAGAAGTGCGTTTGATCCATTCCGATGTTTTGTGCCAGAGGCCACATAAGTGGCGCCAGAATGACGATGCAGGGGCTGGTTTCCATGAAGCAACCCGCGACCAACCAGATCACGAGCATCAAGACAATCACCATGTTTTTGCTGGTCCCCATCCCCATCACCAGTTCCACAAATCGCTGCGGCACGTCCACGACAGTTAATGCTTGGGCGAACAAAAGCGCGACCGCAATGATCGGAAGAATCACACCGCAAACGCGGGCTGAGGTGCCGAGCATGAGCGGAAATTGCGAAACGGAAATGCGCTTCTGTACCAGGCCAATCACGATGGCCACCGCAACGGCGACCGCCGCCGATTCTGTCGGCGTAAACCAGCCAGAATAAATACCACCCAAAATGATCACCGGGATCGCGAGCGCCCATTTGGCGTTGTTTAACGCCGTGATCCAGCGAGAGAACGAGAATTTGTCGGTGGAGATTTCGTAACCACGTACGCGATTGATGATGGCGTTGGTGACGATCACCGCCAGCAGCACCAGTATGCCTGGCACAAACGCCGCTTGAAACAGCGTGGTGGCCGACACACCCATCACCAATCCGAGGATGATGTAGGAGATAGACGGCGGGATTAGAACGCCCGTACATGCGCCGCTTGCAACGAGGGCGCAGGCGTAGTCTTTTGGATAGCCGCGCTCTACGAGACGGTCCATCGTAATGCGCCCGACCGCAGCGGCGTCGGCGGCGTCCGAGCCTGAGATGCACGCGAAGAGGCCGCAGCCCATCACGGTCGACGTTCCGAAACCAGACCGCAAACTGCCAAAGCTCGCCTCGGCAAAATCAAGCAACTTATGCGCGAGCCCCGAGCGCACCATCACATCACCAGTCAAAATAAATAACGGGATGGCAATCAGCGCGAACGAATCAACGCCCTCAAACAAGCCATCCCCAATCAACGACAACGGCAGCGCGTCAGTGCCGAAAAGAATCGCGAATGTGCCCAACCCCATGGTCACCCAAAACGGCACGCCGACAATCAGCAGCACGATCATAAGCAACAAACACAACGTAACAATCATCGCGCGCTATTCCTCAAACATCGATTTGCCAACATAGGCAGGTCGTCCCGCGCGGATGTCCGCGATGTCACGCCACATCATTTGCAAACAGCGAACAATCATCAGCGTGAAGCCAATCGGCAGCGCCGCCTCGGCCCAAATTTTGTTGACGCGCAGCACCGGCGTGGTGCCTTCGAAATGCCAGAGCTGCTCAATGGTGTGCATGCACCAGTAGGTGGCAATGATCGCAAACACTAGCGTGCAGAACTCGGCGAACAGGTACACCCAACCGTGTAACCGCGCTGGCAGTCGTTGCAACAAAATATCAAAGCGGATATGGGCACGCTCTTTCACAGCGAACGCCGCGCCGATGTAGCCCAGATAGATGAACGCATATTGCGCCGTCTCCTGCGCCCAGGCCGAGGAGTAATTCAGCACAAATCGGCGCAGCACTTCCTGAACGATCACCATGCAGATGAAGACGTAGAACACCAGCATCGCGTAGCGCTCACCGTTGTCGTCTAACGCTGCGAGCCAGCCCCGAGACTCGCTCTCCACATCCTTCTGGATAAACCCGGCGACGATCAGAACGGTCGCGCTGAAGAACAGCAACGTCTGTCCGATATTTCCCAACAAAAAGGGCAGCGTAGTGCCCATTTTCTGCGCTGCCGCGCCAATGATGGCGTGCAGCGCATAGAGCGCCAGCAGCGCGTAACCGATGCGGGTCGCGCTCCGCTGCCACGACCACACAGCCTGCACGATTACCCCTGAAAGTCAGTGGCAGTGATCGAGCCTTTGGTGTTGGCGGCAAGCTTCAACTTATCAAAGTTGGCAAGTGAACCGGCTAATTCGATCTTGTCCTCGTTCCATTCCGTGCGCTGCTCACCACAAGACTCTACCCAAAGCTTGTACTCGTCGGCCGTAGGCACGTAGAACTTGCAACCACCAGCCGCCATCAGACGCATCGCCTCAGTGCGCGACGCAGTGAGCTGCTGGAACGACTGAATCTGCGTCATGCGAGACGCGTCCTCGAACATCGTTTGCATTTCCCTTGGGAGCGATTTGAAGTACGCGTAATTCGCAGCAAACATTTGTGCGTCGGGCACCGTTCGCACGAAGGTGATGTTCTCCAGCACATCAGTGAAGCCGAAGGTTGCGAGTGCTGTTACCGATGGATCAAGCCCGTCAGCCACGCCTTGTTTAATGGCCGTCGCTGTTTCGCCCCATGCCACGACAGTCGGATTGGCGCCCATCAATCGATAGAGCTTTTGCAGCAATTTGGATGGCGGAACGCGCATCTTCATGCCGCGAACATCGGCGGGGGTCTTTACTACTTTGCCGAAGCCGCGACGGGTCGCAATCGTACGTGGTTCGACCGTGAAATAGAACATGGGCTTGAAGCCCTTTTCAGTGACTTTTGGCGTGATGTCATCGTTCCAGGTTTTGCTGGTAACAAGATTCGCGAATTTTTGATTTTCGCCGCACCAGTAAGGCAGGTTGATCAGGTCAACCGTCTTTGCGTACGGAGAGAAATTCGATAGCGAGAGCGAGGCGCCTTGCACGGTGCCCGCCTGAACACGTTGCGCGAGGGCCGCGCCCACCGCGAGTTGCCCTGCCGGAAAAAGTCGCACATACATTTTGCCCTTTGAGAGCTTTTCGATGTTGTCTTTGAACGCACCTTGCATGATCGGATACTTGACCACGTCTTCTGTTTTGTACTCGGTGGCGAACGTCATGGTGTACGTCGCGGCCTTCTTCTTTTTCTCTTCGTCGGCGCTGGTTTGTGCGACGGCTGTGTCGCTCCACAAATAGCCGCCCATGGAGGCGAGCACGGCGACGTTGAAGCCGTATTTGCCACTGACCGACAAGAATCGACGACGCGACAACTGGGTCTCGTCTGTCGGCGTGATAAGTGTGTTCTCGATGCGTTCAATCATGAGGGCCTCCTTGTAGTTTGAACTATGTGTCGTAGTGCTGTGCATTAGCTTGTAGT
>JBDSYI010000536.1:0-3907 GCA_039925745.1 Casimicrobium sp.
CGATTGTTGATCCGTTCATTGCGGTGCCGATGTTTCTTGCGCTTACGCCGACGGCAACGGCTCAGGATCGCTTTCGCATTGCCCGCCGGTGCGTTGCTACTGCTCTTAAGCGCGATGGACAGCTTTAAGGCGGCACCGGGTCGGGTTCGGCAAACGCCGGAAGAAGAGGAAGAGGCGCTACACAAACACGCAGTGGGCGTCGTGCCAATCGCCATTCCATTGCTCGCCGGTCCCGGCGCGATTTCGATGGTGATTGTGTTTGGCCAGTCGCATGCCGGGCTACGTGCGCTGGGTAAGCTGCCGCATCTGGGTTTGATGCTGGTGGCTATCTTGGCCGTCGCCCTGATCACCTGGGTCACGCTTCGCGCCGCCCAACGAGTGTCGGTGGCGCTCGGGTTGACTGGCATGAACGTGGCGACGCGTGTGGGCGGATTGATCACGGCCGCGCTTGCCATTGAGATTCTGGCGTCCGGTTTGACCGGGTTGTTTCCGGGATTGAAGTCGTAGCAACTTTTGCGTGTAACGTCGTATACACCGGGGCTAGATACTATTTTTGCGAAAAGTCGATAACCGATGTTTTATGGACTTAGCCCCGGTGAAGTATGACGTTTAGTCAAAAGCTGTTGACTCAGATACGCCCCAAACGCGCCACTTCAACCACTCAGCCGCCTCAGCTAAGCCAGCGCCTGATCGTGCGCGAGTAACGCTCTCGCCGCAGCGCCCACGCGCTCGTGATGCTCTGCGCCAATGTTGGTGAGCATCGGCAGCATCGGGCCCATATCGGCGATGCCAGCAAGCGTGACCGCCTCATGCAGGGTTCGAATCGGGCTGATGCTGTCGCGGCACGCTTCCATATCGGCGTAGGCCTCGCGAATCTTGGCGGCTTCGTCGTATTGGCCCGCTTTGATGAGCTTCAGCATTTGCATCGAGCCGCGTGGCGCGATGCAAACCGAGCCGGAGGTGAATCCTTGCAGGCCAAAATCGCGTAGATGAATGATTGCTGGCGTTTCGCCAATGCCGCTCAAAATTATTTTTGGATCGACGTGTTGCGTGAGCTCTTTCAGATACGGATCGTCGGATGGATCTTTGCGCACGGTGCCGTATTTCACCGCCGCAACCGCACCGTCGGCCACCAGCTTCGCGACGGTTTTTGGCTCGAGATAATTGTCCGACTTGATGTAAACGATCAGCGGTTTTTTGTAGAACTTTGACAGCCGCAAAATGCCAATTGCCAACCCTTCGTCAGTCGATGGAAACGGCAATGGCAACACCATCGCAGTCGGGAACGTGCGGCTTCGCAGCAAATCAACCTGATCAATCGCCTTGCCGAAATCCGGGCCGATGGACGGAATCACCCATGTGTCTTCCCCCGCCAGGTTCTCGAGCATTTCGAGCACCTTGTGATAGTCGCGAACGCCGATGTTGTAGAAGTTGGCGTTGCCGCCGTACATCAGCGTACGCACGCCGCCGGCTTCGAGATGGCGAATCATCGCTTTGTTGGCAGCGATGTTCAGCGTGTAATCGGGATGCCGCGCAATGGGCGGCACGGCCAGTACTGAAGCGGCCAGATCGTCGGGGGTAACGGGCGTAGTTTTCACAGTAATTGTCCTTAGCGACGCTTTAAAGCAGAAGTCGTGGCAACCACAGCGATACAGCAGGCACGTAGGTCACGATGGCGAGCACGAAAAGTAGCACACCGAAGAACGGCATGAGCGATTTCACCAATGCCTCAATCGAGACTTTGCCCACGGCGCTACCGACAAACAACAATGCACCGACCGGCGGCGTCAACAACCCAATCGACAAATTGATCATCATGATCATGCCGAAATGCACCGGATCAATGCCGAGCGTTTTAACGACCGGCAGCAGAATCGGCGTCAGGATCAGAATCAGCGGTGCCATGTCCATCATCGTTCCCAGCATCAGCATCATGACGTTCATGCACAAGAGGATGACGTATTTATTGTCCGAGAACGATGAGAACAGCTCCGTGATCTTGAGCGGAATCTGCATCAGCGTCAGCATGTAACCGAACGCCGCCGCAAAGCCGATCAGGATCATCACAATCGTGACCGTTTTCACCGTGCGGTGAACCAGCTTTGGCAGGTCTTTCCACTTGTAGTCGCGATAGATAAACATCGTGACAAAAAACGCCCAGACCACCGCGATGGCGGCCGATTCGGTGGCGGTAAACACGCCGGACAAAATGCCACCGAGAATGATGACCATCGTCATGAGGCCCCAAAGCGCATCAATGGAGATTTTGATGGCTTGCTTCAACGGAATGACGTCGCCCTTGGGAAAGTTGCGCTTTTTGGCGGTGTAAAGACACAGCGCCACCAGCGACAATCCAAGCAGTAAACCGGGCATCACACCCGCAATGAAGAGCGACGAGATCGAGATCGACCCACCCGCCGCCAGCGAGTAAAGCACGGCATTGTGGCTCGGTGGAATGAGGATTGCCTGCACCGAACCGCTTACCGTCACAGCGGTTGAAAAGTCGCGCGGGTAGCCCTTCTTTTCCATTTCGGGAATCAGCACCGAACCGATCGATGCGGTATCCGCAACCGATGAGCCAGAGATCGCGCCGAAAAACGTGGACGCCAGAATGTTCACGAGCGACAAACCGCCGCGAATGAATCCAACGAACACGCCAGCAAACGCGACCAGCCTTCGCGACATGCCGCCTTCCGCCATGATCGCACCCGCGAGTACAAAGAACGGGATCGCCAGCAATGAGAATTTATTGACGCCGCCTGCAATCGCGATCATCACTGCGTCGAGTGGAATGTCGATCCACCAAGCGCCAATCAGGGCAGACGCGCCGAGCGCATAGGCAACGGGGACACCAAGCATCATCAGTAAGGCAAAACTGCCGAGGAGTACGAGTGCGTCCATCAGTTTGCTGCCGTCGTTGCGTCGATGCCGTGATCAACGTCGTGGTCAAAGCGCACCACGGCGCGCGCGTTTTGTGGCCCGTAAAAAATATGTTCGAGCACGAAAAGCAGCGTGAAAAAGCCACCGATGGGTACCGGCGAATAACTGATGCCCACGGCCATCCAGGGCAAATCGCTGATGGTTTGGCCCATCGTTTCCAGACACAGTTTCGTGCCGTAAATGAGCATGAACAGACTCAGCAGGAACATCACGAAATGCACGAAAATAGCCGCGAATTTTTTCAACGCTGCGGGCAGGCGATCCGTCACCATCGCCACTGCGATGTGCGCGCCTGCACGATAACTGGCGGCTGCACCGATGAAGGTGAAAACCACCATGAGCAAAATCGAAATGGGCTCAGGCCAGCGCGAACCTGTGCCTAAAACGTAGCGCGCAAAAATTCCCCAAGGAATAATCAGCGACATAAAAAAAATGGCAGCTCCCGCCACCCAAATGCACACCAGGTACAACTTGTCCATGGCGCTAAGAACAGTTTCTCGCACGAGTATTCCTCCTTGTGACTTTTTCAACAGCTCATTTCTTTTCCCAATCAACACTGACGTTGACGCATTCGCCGTGCAGTGCTCACGCGCGGCTCGCGCCTGGACCTCGCGCCATCATTGATTTGGAAATGAAATCAAATTTACCCTGCGATTACCGCAATAACCGCAGGGATTTTTTTTGCCAACCGCTAGTTACTTGGTGTCAGCGATACGCTTCATCAGATCCGTGAACTGAGCGCCGTACTTGGCGCGAACGGGGGCCGTTGCGTCATAGAACAACTTTTGATCCACTGTGATGAACTCAACGCCTGATGCTTTGAGCTTGGCCGTGTAGTCAGCAACGCTCTTGTCCCACAGCGCGCGTTGGTCATGCTGGGTTTCACGCGAAATTTTCTTGATCAACGCCTGGTCTTCTTTCGAGAACTTGTCCCACGCCATCTTTGACATCACGAAGATTTCCGGAA
>JBDSYI010000537.1:0-6593 GCA_039925745.1 Casimicrobium sp.
ATAGCTGACTGTCCAGCGCAGTAAGGCTTGCTTTGTTTACGTCACTGACTCGCCCAAACTTGGCAGCGAGATTCGCTTGCGCGCGCTGCGCCATGCGACGCATATGCGACAGCTGTTGCACCACCGCGCGTCCTCGATCTGAAGCGGGAGATTGAAAGACTTGCCAGAGCTCCCGGTAGTATCCGATCTCGGCCTGCGCCTGATACGCCGCGGCTGCGGCACGATCATAACTAACGTGTTTGAACTCCTTCTTGAACACACCGGCGGTTCCCGTCACTTCAACTTTAGAGTATTTGTTTTTTGCGTCGATTGCCGCCAATGCTGCGCACGCCTGATGCATCAACATCGAATTGACGAGGTAGCGAACCCCGTCGCCGCCTTGCCAGATTCCAGTCTCCATTGTGTCTTTCTCCATGATTCGTACTGCGTCATTTCCGGAACGTTAGCCGTCACACACGCGACGATAAGTAGTCATGACGATGCATCGTATTGCCAGCGTTGTAGCAAGTCAACCAGGGGTCGGTTACACCACGTTACATCGCTAAACGCGTGTTGCGTCGTGTTCGCCAGGTACGACCATATGCGAGAACTGGCTACTACAATCAGGGCATGAAATCACTAGTAATTGCACCGAGAGTGCGCGCTGTCGGCACGGTTCAACTCCCTGGCTCGAAGAGCATCTCCAATCGCGCACTGCTGCTCGCCGCGCTGGCTAGCGGACGCACTGATCTGACGGGTCTGCTCGATTCCGACGACACGCAAATCATGCGCGGCGCTCTCAAGGTGCTGGGGGTGACGGCGAGTGAGCTGGTTGACGGGTGTATCTCGGTCAGCGGCTGTGGCGGTGTGTTCTCAGGCCATGACGGTGACATTTTTGTGGGGAACGCGGGCACTGCGACGCGTTCGTTAGTGGCCACGCTCGCGCTGACCGCTAAACCTGGGAGCGAGTACCGCGTCGATGGCGTAGCGCGTATGCGCGAGCGCCCGATTGGTGATCTTGTTGATGCGTTGACGCAGATGGGTGCAGCAATCGAATACACCGGTAATCCCGGATTTCCACCGCTGACGATTCGCGCTGGCAATATTCAAATGGGTCGCCCGATTCCAATTCGAGGTGACGTGTCATCGCAGTTTCTGACGGGGCTTTTGATGGCGTTGCCGCTAGTCACAGCGCGCGGCAGCAAATCTGCCGTGATTGAGGTGGTCGGGGAGCTCACCTCGAAGCCCTACGTCGAAATCACGCTCGCCATGATGCGACAGTTTGGAGTCGTTGTTGAGCGTGATGGCTGGCAGCGCTTTGTGGTGCCAGCAGGCGCCGCCGCGCGCTTTGTTTCACCGGGCAATTACGCTGTTGAAGGCGACGCGTCGTCGGCCTCATATTTTTTGGCAGCGGGTGCCATTGGCGGCGGGCCAGTTCGTGTTGAGGGCGTTGGAGCCAATGCGCTTCAGGGCGACGTGAAATTCGCCGATGCGCTGGCCTCGATGGGCGCGCGTGTGACGATGGAAGACAACGCCCTCACTGCTAGCGCACCTACCGACGGCCGGTTGCGCGCGATTATTGCAGACATGAATCACATTCCTGATGCGGCGATGACGCTCGCGGTGGTTGCGCTGTTTGCCGAGGGCACGACGCGATTAACGAACATTGCAAGCTGGCGCGTGAAGGAAACTGATCGCATTGTCGCGATGGCTACTGAGCTGCGCAAATTGGGCGCGATGGTTGAGGAGGGCGCTGATTACATTGCCGTCACGCCGCCTGCGGTGCTCGCGCCAAATGCCATGATTGATACCTACGACGATCATCGCATCGCCATGTGCTTCGCGCTCGCGAGCCTCGGTCCGCGCGGCGTTCCGGTCCGCATCAACGATCCTGAGTGTGTGAACAAAACGTTCCCCCGCTTCTTTGAGGCATTGGGCACGGTTGTTAATGATGCGATTTAGCTCCTCTCACCATGGCCGGTAACGTGGCGCGTGTAGGTTCACTCCTACACACGCGAAGCGCTTTTGGTGCGCCCGATTGTCCCCACGTCCGACACCCGCAATCCTTGCGTTACGTAGCATCGTGGGATCGCTGATTTTCAAAGCACACACGCATGGATTCGTCCGCTCCAGTCGCCACACCCCTCCCGCTCACTGACGCATTGATCGAACCACTGCAAACTCCGGACGGTGCAACCGCTGGCGTTGTTGAGAAAATTATGCCTATGGAGACCGAGAGCCCGCCGCTTTCGGAAGCGTTGTTGGTCGGCAAGTTTCCCTACGTTGCCATCTGGATTTTGGCAACGCTTTCGCTAATTGCCGCGCTTCAGTTTTCATACGCATTCACGGTGCCGCTGATTTCGGCGATCTTGCTGCACTACGCATTGGGCAAGCCTGTCAATTGGCTAGAGCAAGTCGGCTTGCCACGCAGCATCGGCGCGGCGCTCGTCATGTGTGCGGCCTTGGCCGTCACTGGATCGCTTTTTTACGGGCTTTGGGGGCAGGCAGAAAATTTGTTGGAATCGTTGCCGCGCAGCGCCAAGCGCATCTCGTATGACTTCGGAAAAATGCGACAGGCACCCGGTGGAACGCTGCGTAAAGTAGGCGACGCTGCGGCCGCAGTGACTGAGATGGTGAATGGTCAGCCCGTTACGGCAAAGCCCAAGGCTGCTCCAGCAACACCAGTTGCCGCACCAGAAGCGGTCAATTCCTTTTTAATCAAGGGTTCTCTCAGCGCATTGGCATCGTTGGCGACCGCAGCGGGCATCATTTTGCTCGCGTATTTTTTGCTCACGGCTGGTGATCATTTCCGACGCCGCATCGTTAAAGCTGCAGGCAAGCGTTTGGCGGATCGACGTATCACCGTTGAAACGCTCGATGGCATCAATCAGGCGATTCAGCGCTATTTAGGCATGCTGGTTGTGACCAACGTGATTCTCGGTATTTTGACTTCGACGGTGCTGTTTATGTTGGGCGTAGAAAACGCCGCCGCATGGGGCTTGATGGCGGCGTTGTTTCACACGATTCCCTACTTCGGGCCACTGGCGATTGCCTTCGGCGTATTTGTCTCTTCGTTCGAACAAATAGGCACGATGGGCGGAGCGGCGACGGCTGCCTTGAGCACACTCGTGGTCGCTGCGATTGTCGGAACCGCCGCGCAAGCCTGGATGGCCAGCCGCATTGCGCGCATGAATTCGACCGCAACATTTGTTGCGCTCCTGTTCTTCGGCTGGCTGTGGGGAACGGCAGGGCTATTTCTAGCGATCCCGATTGCGGTGATTTGCAAAGTGATCGTGGACAAGCTGCCCGGAACAACCGTCGTGTCTGAATTGATGAGCGTCTGATCAGACGGTTTCTCGCCGTACCGGGAGCCGTGCGGCCATGACGGGCGCAAATGTCAACACGCGACCTCTGCTAGGTCTCACTGTGAGTCGCTCAATCGGGTTGCGT
The DNA here is from genome assembly GCA_039925745.1 of Casimicrobium sp. Taxonomy (GTDB): domain Bacteria; phylum Pseudomonadota; class Gammaproteobacteria; order Burkholderiales; family Casimicrobiaceae; genus Casimicrobium. The sequence goes on from JBDSYI010000537.1 coordinate 3,430, forward strand.
GCTTCGGACTTTGAAGCAATGGCGTCGTAATTTGGGGCGGTGGCTCGATAATCAGCTTTTCGTTGCAAGCCACTGTTCGCGGGGGCTGGTTGCGAGTTTTGACTAAAGTCGACTTCGATGCCGATTGGAGGGTACGGAAAGACGCGATTTATGGTCTAGCGTCTGATAGCGAGTCGCTACTCCCAAGTTCATAACCGAAGCAACGCGGTTTCATAATTGCCACCTAACGAAGCAGCGACCAAAGTGACTTCGACAAAAGCGACTTCCTTCGAGACGTCTAGGCTAGCGTTTCAGCCAGTTCAGTTTCTAGCGTAATCCGCGCGGCTTCTTCTGCCAGGCGTCCTCCTGATACGACGAAGACGTCTTCGGCACGCGCCCCTAAAGTGTTCACCCGTGCGGTCTGAATCGAAATCCCGCGTTTCGCAAGCACGTCGGCAATCCTTGCTAACAGGCCAGTGCGGTCGGCTGCGACGATTTCGAGGACGAAACGTTCTCCCTGTTCATCGCCCGTAATTTCGATGACCGGTGTGATTGGGAAATGCCTTTGCTGACGCGTTGGCCTTCCAAGCGGCGTTTTTGGCAACACCTTTCCTTCGGTGAGCGCTTCGGTGAGCGAATGTTCGACCAGTTGCGTGACATCGCGATAGGCCGCGTTGATCGATCCGGGATTGACGACCGTAAACGTGTCGAGCGCGTAGCCCGACTTTGACGTGTGAACACGTGCGTCTAGCACCGAAAAATTGAGTCGTGCAAATACATTCATGATGCGGGCAAACAGCTCCATCCGATCTTTGACGTAAATCATGATTTGCAGGCCCTCACCCGACGGCATAAGACGGGTGCGGACGATCGGCTTTTCGGTATCGATGCGGAAGAAGAGATTGCGCGCATGCCACGCAATTTCATCGGCGCTGTGACGTTGCAGATAAACCGAATCGAGTGTTCGCCAAAATAATTCTGCCCGCTCCACATCGATGGCGTAGAGCGCCAGGAGCCGCCGGGCCTCAACCAGACGATCAGCGAGTACATCGAACACGCTTGATTCACCCGTCGAATTGAAGTGCCATCGTGTGGACCGGAAAAGCTGCTCCAGCAGGCGCGCCTTCCAGTTATTCCACACCTTCGGGCTGGTGCCACGAACATCGGCAACGGTCAGCAGGTAGAGCGCGAGCAAGCGCTTTTCGTCCCCTACCACTCGCGCAAATTCGCGCACCACATTGGGGTCTGCGATATCGCGCTTTTGCGCAAAAGACGACATCGTCAGGTGATGCTCAACGAGCCACGCCACGAACGCCACGTTCTCCGGTGACAGGCCAATCATCGTGCAGTAATCGCGTGCATCGAGCATTCCGAGCTGCGAATGATCGCCGCCGCGACCCTTGGCGATGTCGAGAAAAACACAGGCCAGATACAGTACTTCGCGTTCCGGAAATTCCTGCATGAGCTGGCTGCACAGCGGGTACTCATGAGAGTGCACGGGATCGGCAAAGCGCCGCATATTCCGCAGCACCATCAGGATGTGCTGATCGACGGTATAGACGTGGAACAAGTCGTGCTGCATTTGCCCCACAATGCGCGCCCATGGCGGTATTAATTTGCCAAGCACGCCCAGCTCACTCATTGCTTTGAGTGCGTGATAGACGCCGTGCCCTCCACGCAAAAACGCAAGGCACAAAGAACGACATTCATCGGTTCCGAATGCACCGTCGGGCAGCATTTCTACTGCGCGCAGGATGGCGCGACGCAGCTCTGGCGTGAACCCCGAATAGGTGCGATCACGATGCAAAATCTGGAACGCCTGCAACGTCTCCAATGCAGACAAGTTCGATCCACGCGTCGTCAAATCCAGCTTGCCATCGCGCGCCGAAAACGGCGTGTCGGTGATCGACGTTTGTCGGGCGTTGCGATCGCTGGTCAGCGCGTCAATCAGGATGTCGTTGAACAGCCGCAATTGCCGAGCCGATTGGTAGTACCGCTTCATCAAAACTTCGCTGGCACGCAGACCGACAGCGGCGGTAATGCCAAGCGCTTCCGCCAGAGAATTTTGCAACTCGAACACCAATCGATCTTCACGTCGGTGCGCGAGCAGATGCAGCCGTGCGCGCAGAAATTTAATCTGGCGATAAGCCTCCGAAAGACTGTCACATTCGTGCCGATTGAGGTAGCCCTTCGCCATCAGGGCTTCAAGTGAAGATGCATTGGTAATCGCACGCGCCAACCACAGCACCATCTGAATATCCCGCAAACCACCGGGGCTTTCCTTGACGTTAGGCTCCAGGTTGTACGCAGTGTCTTCGAAGCGAACATAGCGCTGTTGCTGTTCGAACCGCTTGGCTTTGACGAAGTGCTCGACATCAAAGGCTTGCTGCCAGCGCTGGTCCAGCTTTTGTGGAATGCCTTGCGCACCCACAATCACACGACGCTCAAGAATCGAAGTTGCGACCGTAATGTCTGCTGCCGCCTGCACGATGCAGTCCTCGACTGAGCGCACACTGTGGCCAATCTCGAAACCCAGATCCCAGGCCTCACTCAGAAAGCCTTCGATACCAGCTATCGAAGCCACATCAGCACCGTCGTGTAGAAGCAGGATGTCGACGTCAGAATGCGGAAACAATTCGAGCCTGCCGTAGCCACCGACCGCGAGCAATGTCAGCGGTTCTTTGTGTAATTGATGGCGATGCCATTGCTGAATCAGGACGTCGTCCACGGCCAAGGCATGCGCGCGGAGCGCTGCGTCGATATAGACGTTGCTATCCAGCGCATCAAAAATCAGCGCGCAGTGCGACTTGTATGTGCGCCGCAATTCTGCGAGTGAAAACAATGCCGTGTCGGCCGCCGCGGACACGAGCGTGGGGCTGACGGCCAACGAAGCTGGGCTTCTCGCGGTCATGTCGTCGCCGCGTTATGGCCCATGCGTTAACGCGTCAAAGTGTCGGTGGCGGCGGTGTGCCCGCTGACACGGTAGTGACCTCGTAGCCAGTCTCGGTGACAAGGATGGTGTGCTCCCATTGCGCCGACAAACTGTGGTCAGCCGTCACCGCTGTCCAGCCATCGGCCAGCGTGCGAATGCCCGGTCGGCCAGCGTTGATCATCGGTTCGATCGTGAACATCATGCCGGGTAGTAAACGCATGCCCGTGCCCGGCTTGCCATAGTGCAAGACCTG
>JBDSYI010000538.1:0-2543 GCA_039925745.1 Casimicrobium sp.
CCATGTCGCCCGCGCTGAGGCGCGGCCCGCCTTCAAACGTGCTTTCGGCGCGCAATTGGCGGTTTTCACCGGCCAACCAGTGACCGATGACAGTGGTGGTCGAGCCGTCTAACAAATCATTCGATCCGAGAGCGCTTGACTGTTCGGCTGACCTTCGGTGTCGGCCGGTGCAGTCTATGGCTCGTCACGTGTCTGGCCTGCGCTCCACCCATCCGGAGTAAATTTGCCATCATGGGACTTTTGACCTTCGCCATTAACGTCACGCTCGCCGGTTGCGTCGACCACCGCGCGGGAATCGCGGACGATGAGACACACGACTTCTTCACCCAGCTCATGGACGCGACAGGGGCGATGCTGTGAGGCCGCGTCACCTACGAAATGATGGAGAGCTACTGGCCATCGGTCGCTCGCGGCGAAGGGCAAGCGCCGTCGGCGAAACGAGCGTGGGCGGTGAAGCTGCTTCGCGGCTCAGCATACGGGGGTTCGTTTACCACCCGGCCGCAGCGCGCCGCAGTCCGGCTTAACTCAGGTGATGGCCGTCGCAACTCACTCGCGAGCGTCCACGGCGACTAAAGTTGCATAACATTGCCTCAAACAAAATAATTGAAGTATGTTTTTTTCTTCCACATCAGCCGAACACTTGCTGCACCTGCTGCCTGAAGTGGTATTGCAAACAGATGCTGTGTGGGTGATCACCTACTTGAATCCCGCCTGGCAGAAACTTACAGGCCATCCGCTGAGTGCGGCGCTCGGCCAGTCTTTGTTTGATTTCGTGCATCCGGATGACAAAGGTACGTTGAGATCGGGCGTGTCGTTGTTCCGTTTACGCTTCGCCAACTCGGACTATCGCTGGGTACGTTTGCAGCTTCAAGCGGAAGCTGATGCGGCAGGTCGAGTACTCAGTCGTCAGGGGTTGCTCATTGAAATCACAGCGGGCACCGAACAAGTATTGACCAAGGTTCGTCAGCGCTTTTTGCGCTTACTAGAAACCATCGACGGCGTCGTCTGGGAGGCAGAACGTGGTGTGGGCAATACATTTTTAAGCCCGCAAGTCGAACGTCTCTTTGGCTACACGGTAGAAGAGTGGCGATCTGACCCCAATTTTTGGCGGGCGCACGTGCATCCCGATGACATCACTGCAGCACTAGCCATTGATGATGCTGCGTACGACGCGACACACAGTTACGCGTATGAGATGAACTACAGGTTATTTGCCAAATCCGGTAAGGTTATTTGGGTACGCGACTTGTGTCGTGTGATCGTCGAACCGGGACAGCCAAATCGCATGATCGGCTTGATGATTGATGTCAGCGAACAAAAACACACTGAGCTCGAGTTAGTGCAATCGGACAATCGCTATGCACTCGCTGCTCGCGGATCCAATGACGGAATTTGGGATTGGAACTTGCAGACCGATGTTTTGCATGTGTCTCAGCGCTTCCAGGAGATTGTTGGACTGAGCGACAGCAAGAGTTTGCACGACGACGGCTGGCATTTTCTTGAACAGCTCATTGATACCGATGATCGTGCGCGTGTGCAGGCGGCTTATCGCGAGCATTTAGCAGGCAATAGATCGAATTTTTCAGTGGATTTTCGTGTCCGTCACCCGTCACGGCGCGTGGTGTGGGTCAACTGGCGCGGAGTGGCTCATGTCGAACAGGGCGTTGCGCTACGTATGGCCGGATCACTGAGCGATTTGGCCGAGCGCGGCAGCTATTACGATGCTTTGACCAATCTGCCTGGCCGCCCCTTGTTTCGTGATTGTCTCAAGCACGCCATCGCGCTTCAAAACGAGAACGCCACTAAAAACGATCCGGCACCGACGCACGACCAGACCACGATGTTTGCAGTGCTGCTACTGGATCTCAACGGATTCAAAGCAGTGAATGACACGCTCGGGCACCATGCCGGAGACGAACTACTTCAGCAGGTGGCGCGCCGACTTGAAGCCAGCGTGCGCGCAACAGATATGGTCGCTCGCATGAGTGGGGATGAGTTTAACGTGCTGCTTGAATCTGCTGATCTCAGCAGTGCAACCGTCAGAGCAAAACAAATTGCCGCGGCGCTCGCCGTACCGTACCAAATCGGTGCAAACATCGTGACCAGCGGCGCGAGCATTGGCGTTGTTAGCAGCCAGGCAGCATTTGCTACAACCGATGACTACTTACGTGCAGCCGATGCCGCCATGTACCATGCCAAGAGCAATTTACTTGGCGTGTATGTTTTTGCGAGCTGAGCTCTGCGTCTGACATCCTTTCATCAACGGCTGGTATGCACCGTTTGCGTTGCGGTCCATGCTCCCGTCGGCGCCAATTGCCGACTTGGCGGTGGCCAGCCACCTGATCGGTGCGGCGCGTTTTGGCGTCACTTTGGACGTCTACCCGCGCGTGGCGAGCGTGGCAGCATCACTGATGGCGATTCCCGAAGTTGCGGCACACTACCCGCATGAACACAAAAATCCGAACCACTGCGCTGCTGGCCCGACTACGTGGGGCGGGGGCGTTTGCGAATCACTTTTTTAAAGCCTCGTTGGACGTCTGCAA